>NZ_JBLYIG010000056.1:0-4151 GCF_049222245.1 Nitrospira sp. BLG_2
AGCGCGCTCGTACCAATGAGTAAAACTCCACCGTGGTGAGGTGAAACGGGATCATGTCCCGCGCGAAGGCATCGATCCACATGACATCGTACGTGTGATCCGTCGCGTTGAGAAAAGCGCGGCCGTCCTTCACGAAGACGTGATGATTGGCCGGCGGGCGATAATCAAAATATTCTTCGGCCATTCGGACGACGACCGGGTCAAATTCCACGATATCCAGCTCTAACGCAGGCCAGTGCCGCGCCAACCACTTCGCCAACGAGCCGCCGCCATGGCCGAGAATGAGGCCGCGTTTCGGCTCGGACACCAGCGCCAGCGAAGACACCATCATTTGGCTGTAGGGAAGAAAAAGGGAAGTCGGGTCGACTTTCCACATCGTCGCGTGGAAGGTACGATCCAACACGAGATACCGGAAGAGATCATCCTCACGAATACGGACTTGCTGGTACGGACTTTCCTCTTGATAGACGGGGGCTTTCAATCGTTGGAGCGGGCTGAGGGCCATGGTTCCCAACAAGGCGAAGCAACCGAGAGTCATCAGTAATACCGACGGGCGAGCCGAAGTTCCTTTCATGAGCCACAGAATCCCAAGCGCGATCTGAATGCCCCCCAGCCAGGCCATCAGCAATTGGCTCCCCAGCCACGATAAGAGAAAGAACGCAGTGCCCCACGTGCCGGCCAGACTCCCTACGGTCGACAGGGCGATCATGCGGCCAGTCTGCCGGCCGAGGTGATCCATGTCTGCAACCGCCAAACGCAACATGGTCGGCAAGACGCCGCTGAGCCCGAACGCGGGGGGGGCGAGGAGCACGGTTGCGGCGAGGCAAGGGCCCCAGCGAGGGTCTTGCACCATCTTCTCGATCTCGAACAAAACAGGTTGATTCGCCCACGCGACGAGAAACGTCCAGCTTCCTGAAAAGAGCAACAGGACCGCCAGCGCTCCTCCGCCGCTATAACGATCGGAAATCCAACCGCCGAATGCGTATCCGCTGCTCATAGCAGCCAAGATCACTCCGATCAATGCGCCCCAGACAAACAACGAACTGCCGAATACGGGAGCCAGCAGCCGGCTGCCAAGGATTTCCAATGCCATCACCACTGCGCCGGTCACAAGGGCGGTCAGAAGCAAAAACCAGCGGGGAATTCGTGAGGTATGAGGAGTCATTGATTGAACGAAGGAATGGAGCTCCTTGTCACGCGCGAAACAGCGTCGGATTGTACTCAACGCATTTTCCGAGAGTCAACGAAACGTGACCCATACGAAGCAGGACGGAATTTGTTTGAACGATTCTCAGCCTGATTGCTATACTTCACCGGTTAACTGTCTAGGAGGGATTACCATGCATATCAGCGTCATCGGAACCGGCTATGTCGGACTGGTCACCGGCGCCTGTTTTGCCGAGTTCGGTGTAAATGTGACCTGTATGGATAACGACGATCGCCGAATCGCGAAGCTCGAAAAAGGAGAGGTCCCGTTCTATGAACCGGGGATTACCGAGCTTGTTGCCAAGGGAGTGAAGGAGGGGCGTCTCACCTTCACCACCGATATTGCCCAGGCGGTCGACAAGGCGCTCGTGATTTTCATCGCGGTCGGCACACCTCCAAGCGAAGATGGATCGGCCAATTTGTCGTTTGTCGAAGAGGTGGGCCGAGGCATCGCGCGTCATATGACCGGGTACAAGGTTATCGTGACGAAGTCCACAGTGCCGGTTGGAACGGGAGAAAAGATCCGTGAGGTCATCACGAAGAATCAAAAACAAGGTATTCGATTTGACGTCGTCTCGAATCCAGAATTCCTCAGGGAAGGATCGGCCATCGAAGACTTCATGCGGCCAAACCGTGTCGTAATAGGGGCGGACAGCGATCAGGCGGTCGCCATCATGAAGGACCTCTACCGTCCCCTCTACCTCATCGAAACGCCGGTCGTCGTGACGGACGTTCCAACCGCCGAGCTCATTAAATACGCGTCCAATGCGTTCCTGGCCACGAAGATTTCGTTTATCAACGAGATCGCCAATCTTTGTGAAAAAGTCGGGGCCGATGTCCAAATGGTGGCGAAAGGGATGGGGCTCGATCATCGGATCGGCTCCAAGTTCCTGCATGCCGGGCCCGGATTCGGAGGGTCCTGCTTCCCCAAGGATTTAGCGGCGCTGATTCAGACAGGCGAGCGAAACGGCCATCCCATGCAGATTGCCTCCGCTGCTTCACGCGTGAACGAAGCGCAACGTACAAGGATGCTCACGAAGATTCGTGAAGCTCTTAATGGATTGAAGGGCAAGACGATAGGCATGCTCGGACTCTCGTTCAAGCCGAATACGAATGATCTTCGGGAGGCTCCGGCGCTGGCCATCAGTCGGGAACTTCTTTCGGAAGGCGCGACGGTTCGCGTGTACGATCCTGAAGCTCTGGAAGATGCTTGTCGATTGCTCCCGGAGCTGCAGGTCTGCCGAGACACTTACCATGCAGCCGAAGGGGCCGATGCTCTGGTGATTATGACCGAATGGAATGTGTTTCGAAACCTGGATTTTGAAAAGTTGAAATCTGTCATGCGGGTTCCCGTATTGCTGGATCTCCGAAACGTCTACGATCCCGAGCGCATCGCGGCTGCCGGCTTCAAACATGTCTCGGTAGGGCGTACAACGAAGAGCCCCGAGACCCGCTGATAGAAGTTAAGTCAGTCTCGGCAACTCGGCCTTGACCTGGTCCTTGGTTTTCGGCTTGTATCCCATTCGATCAAGCACCTTCATAATTCGTGCCTTCAACCGATCATCAGCGTCGGCCAACGCAGTGGCGAGCGGTTCGACGGCCGGTTTGCCGATTTTCCGAAGAATCTCGGTTGCGGATTGACGAATCTCGTCCTCTTCGGATACCAGGAGCGGAATGAGCGACGATACGGAGGGGCCGCCGAGTTTGATCAGCGAATCAGAGGCTCGTTGCCGCACATCACCGACTTCATCGTTCAACGCCGCCACCAAAGGATCGACGGCGCGCGGATCTTTCAACTCACCTAAGACCTCCGCCGCGTACTTTCGATTTAGCCAGTGTGAATCTCTCAGGTCGAGCAACATGGCATCGGCCCTGGCGGCGTTCGGATCTTTGGGGCGAATCTTAAAGCTTTTCGCGATCCGCTTGCCGTTTTCTTCCACCACACGGATCGTTGCGCCATCTCCCTCCTTGATTTTTTTGAGGTCCTCCAGCGCCTCCTCGGCCACGTCGAGCACGACCGTCTTACCGTCGTAAGCCAGGAGTTCGACCTCGAGCTGTTTGCTCTCGGGGTTAACGGCCACCACTCGCTCTGTCACCAAGTTGAACCCGTCTTTCTTCTCTCCACCTTTCGGAGCGATCTGAATCAACTTCGGAGCTTCATCCGCCATGGGTATGCATCCTCTATCGGGTTAAGTTATTGCGGTTCGGAGGTCCAGCCGAGACTGGCCAGCACGGCCTCGACGGTTTCCTGGACCATGGTGTTCTCATCCTCGCGCAGCGCCAGCAACGGTTGAATAGCTTCCTTTGCGCCGAGGCGAGCGAGTGATTCGGCGGCATTCCGACGGACCAGCCAGTCTTCATCTTTCAGCGACTCGATCAGCGGGCTGATTCCCCGATGATCGCCGATCTTGCCCAGCGCCTCTGCCGCATGACGGCGAACCATCCAATTGGAGCCAAGGAGTCCGTCGATCAGCGCCTCGACAGCCCGCACATCGCCGATCTTTTTCAGCACCCGAGCCGCATCTTCCCTCAGGGTACTGTCCATGAGCGCGTCGATCAGTCCAGGCACCGCCTGCGAATCGCCGATCCGCTCGAGCGCCCACACAGCCGCTGTCCGTACCGCGCCGTCTCGGTCCTTTATCGCTCGGACCAGGGAATCGACGGCGCGCCGGTCCCGCAGCTTGCCGAGCGCCGAGGCCGCCTGTTCTCGGATTGCCCAAGAGTCATCTTGCAGCGCTTCGATCATTGGGTCGACGACGGAGGGGCCCATCCGTACCACCGCACTGCTCGCTGCCTCTCGAATCACCGCATCTTCATCGGCCATCAGGTCGATCAATCTGGGAAGCGCTTCCGGGCCGCTCTGGCCAAGGCCTGCGATTGCGTGCTCGCGCAACGCTTCATTTTCGTCATGCAATGCTTGTATGAGCTGCTCGATTCGCCCGGAT
>NZ_JBLYIG010000057.1:0-2177 GCF_049222245.1 Nitrospira sp. BLG_2
CGCGAACGAGCGGAGGAGCGGTTGCGTCAAACGCAGTTCGCCACGGAACAGGCGGTAGACGCAATCTACTGGATCGATTCTCAAGCCAAGATTCTCTACGCGAATGAGGCGGCGAGCCTCATGGTGGGCTACACAAGAGAAGAGCTCTTCGACATGACGGTTCATGATCTCAATCCGGACTTCCCTGCATCCAGGTGGCCGGGCTTCTGGGAGGAGATGCGGCGAAACAAGACGATGTCGCTCGAGACCAACCATCGCGCCAAGGATGGGCGGCTCATCCCGATCGACATTCAAGTCAGTTTTCTCGCCTATGAAGGACAGGAATTCCACTGTGCCTTCGTCCGAGATATCACCGAACGCAAGCAGGCGGAGAATGCTCTCGGACAAATCATGCACCGTTACAAGGACCTGATCGATTCGATCAACGGCATGGTGTGGGAAGCCGATGCCACGACGATGCAGTTTACCTTCATGAGCCGGCAAGCCGAGGCCATCCTGGGCTATCCGCTCGAACAATGGCTCTCCTCCCCGACCTTTTGGGTGGACCACATGCATCCTGAAGACCGGAACTGGGCGCCGCAGTACTGTCTCGAGGAGGTTCACAGGCACCGAGCGCACACTTTCGAATACCGCATGGTGGCCGCCGACGGCCGCACCATCTGGATTCGGGATCTCGTATCCGTCCTCGTTGAGAACGGCCGGGCGACCAAGCTGCGTGGCATCATGGAGGATATCACCGAGCGCAAGCGGATCGAAGATTCCTTGCGCGACAGCGAGGAGCGGTTTCGTACGTTCCTCGATCATGCGCCGAACGCCATGTTCATGAAAACGAATGACGGGCACTATTTCTTCACGAATCGGTGCTTCGAGCAGCTATGCCACAGCGATCGAGAGCATCTCATAGGCAAAACGGATGCGGAGTTGTTCCCGAGTGAAACGGCCGGTCAATTCCGAGCCAACGACTGCCGGGTCATCGAAACAGGAAAAGCCATTGAATTCGAGGAAACCACGTCCAATGGCAACGACCTGCATACGAATATTGTGGTGAAATTCCCGGTGAGAGATCGCGTAGGACAGATCTACGCGACGGGTGGCATCGTCACGGACATCACCGCGCGCAAGCGGATGGAGTTCAAGCTGCAACAATTCGCGGCCGAAATGGAGCGCCAGAACCTCGAGCTGGCGGAGGCGCACAAGCAAGCGTTGGCGGCCACGAAGGCCAAGAGCGAGTTCCTCGCCTCGATGAGCCATGAGATTCGGACGCCGATGAACGGCGTGATTGGTATGACCGGCCTGCTGCTCGATACGCCACTGACGCAGGAGCAACGCGAGTATGCTGAAACCGTCCGTCTTTCCGGCGAGCATCTGTTGGACATCGTCAATGAGATCCTGGACTTTTCTAAAATCGAGGCCGGCAAGCTTGATCTGGAAGAACTCAATTTCGACTTGCACGCGGCGATGGACGAGACGATCGGTTTGCTCGGGGAGCGGGCTTATGCCAAAGGCCTTGAGCTAGCTTGTCTCGTGCACGCGGGTGTGCCGACGGCGCTGCGAGGGGATCCCGGCCGTCTGCGGCAAATCTTGGTGAATTTGATCGGCAACGCCATCAAATTCACGGAACAGGGAGAGGTCGTGATCACTGTGAGCCCGGAGGACGGGTCCGACGGGGAGCCGGCTGCAAGCGTGAGTTCGCCGTACCGGACGCTGCGCTTCGAGGTGTCGGACACCGGAGTCGGTATCACGCCGGAACAACAATCGAAACTGTTTCAACCATTCACTCAAGCCGACGGCTCCACCACAAGGAAGTACGGAGGCACCGGCCTGGGGCTGGCCATCTGCAAGCAGCTCGTGAAGATGATGGGAGGACGAATCGGCGTAGACAGCAAGGTTGGAGGAGGCAGCGTCTTTCGGCTCACCGTACGGTTTCATCTCCAACCGGAAGGGGTTCAACCGGTCGCGACGATTCCGGCGGCGCTACGGGGCCGTAAGGTTTTGATCGTGGACGATCATGCCACGAACCGGCGAGTGCTTGAGCAGAGTCTACGGGGGCAAGGAGTGACCTATGAAAGCGCGGAGAACGGGCACCAAGCGCTGGAGTGCCTGCGCAACGCGGCCGATCGGCGGACTCCTTTCGATTTGGCCATCTTAGATATGCACATGCCGGGAATGGACGGGTT
>NZ_JBLYIG010000058.1:0-2021 GCF_049222245.1 Nitrospira sp. BLG_2
ATCGGGATGACCGGTTTTCCATGAGCCACCTAAGACAATCGATAGCCTCACGGCGCAACGAATCGTCCCCATTGAGGCGATGCATTACGAGATAGGCCCACGCGAGATATCCTCGTCCAATCGCTGATTCATGCGGAGGAATACCAAGGACGGGTCGAATATTGAATGGAGTTCGCAGCACTACCTGCTGCAAAGCACGCATCGGTAGGACGCGCCCTCCAGTAATCTTATGCAACCACGATAAATTTCCATCTGCCGGCTCATACCCTCTGTACCGGTTTTTCTTAACCCACGACACCAATTGATCGATGCTCTTGTTAACGTCGTTTTTCACAAATTTCTCGCTATCACAGGCAAGACTTCTTGATGCCCCATTTCTGTCGTGCGATCCTGGGGGATGCATGACCTGGCGAGATGTCTTGGCAAACCCAGACAGCCCGTATCGAGTATTGTTACAAGATCACCTTGGAAGATTCCCGTACTCCAAATAGTGTTTCGTGCTGCACGTTACAGACACAGCTCTTTACAGAATTTGCGATCACAATTGGCAATTCCGATCACAACTGATTCAATATTGTATTGAATTCGACAGGAGGGCCGTGGACGCATTACATCAGATCCCCTTGGATACTCATCGGTGGGCCAGCCTGGCATGACGTCACTCCAGCGCAAGTCATTCCGCGAACTATACTCGGTTACTGTGACTCACTTAGCGATTGGCGAGGATCCATTTCTGACCGCGCATTACATAACATAATAATAGAGCAACCTATTAAGGGCACTCCTCCCCCTGTGTATGATTCTCGCAACTCAACCGAAGTGCGCGCAAACAGACTCGTGAAAAATCCAGATTCAGGTCTACTTAAGTGACCTATTCAGACCCTTGGCTAACCTTTACTTCCGCAGATCGTTTGAATATGCTTCGATAACCATTCAGCTGCACTTTGCACCCATCAGCGCTCCCTAGAGAGCGTCTCGCAGTACAACTCCTCATGACGGTTAATTAGAGATTTGACCGCATAGCGCTCCACAACGAATCTTCTCCCTGATTCACCCATGGTAATTCTTTCCGCAGGACGGTCAAACAAATATCCTATTCGTTCACCTAGAGCAGCATGATCACCTTTTTTAACAAGAAACCCTGTCTTCCCATGGATGAATGCTTCAGGTACGCCCCCAGCCTCGTAGGCGATCACGGGCTTCCCCATCGCCTGTGCCTCGATGAGCACCCTGCCCAAGCCTTCTGAAGCGCTGGGAAGTACCACAAGGTCGCTTGCGGCATACCAGTCTCGAAGCTCGTCGGGCTTGAGCTCACCGAGGAATGACACGCGCCCCTCCATGCGGAAATCGGATACCATCATACTCAACTCAGACATCAACAACTCGGATTCAGTCGCACCGGCAAATACAATTGACATGTTCTTGCCGATCGCTCCCAAGCCTTCCACGGCCAATAGTAAATCCCGATGGCCTTTCCCTTGAGCAATGCGGCCGGGCAATAGCACCCTGAAGCCTTTCTGACGCGGAACTGCTTTGGCTAGAGCGGATGAGAAGAAGTCGACATCGACGGCATCGGAAAGATTCACGAATCTCTGCTGGAGCTCAGAGGGCACATTCCTGGAAGAAACCCCGCCAACGGCGATGGCTTCCTTCGCAACCCGACGAGCGGCTTTTTCACTTAGGCGGCTGTTATCGAAATGATTGACAATTACATAAGGAATTTTGTGCCGCAGCGCATTTAAAGCAATTGCGTTCGTGTCATAACTCAGCCAATGAAAGATCAGCAGATCGACGTGATACGCTTTGAGCGCATCGATCAGGCGTTCACTGAATATCATGACCGGATATCGCAGGTGCCCCCAGAGATTCCCATTCAGTGCCCACATTCTTGAGACTGTAGATCTTCGGTTCATGGACGCCGAAGCCTTTCGAACCTGAGTCAGCAGTCTCATTCTCCTAGGCAGAGACCACAAAGCGCGCTCCTCGACATGAAAGCAAACTGGAATCCAAACAATCTTCCC
>NZ_JBLYIG010000059.1:0-3996 GCF_049222245.1 Nitrospira sp. BLG_2
GAACATCCTTTGTCTCGCTGTTTCCACCCATTGTTCTCCTTTTGAACCGTGCCGCCTCATGTGCCCCACCCATATGCTTGTCTCGCACGCGGGAAAAGGCGTAGACTCGGATACGACTGAGTCTCTCAGCTGCGGGCGACGACTTGCCGGATACCGCCGTCGCTGACATCCCAAAGCGAGGACTTTGTGATGGCTACGCCGCGAAAATTCGAGAAAAGATCAGCGCCTACCAAGATCGACGTCAAAAGCAAGGCTACCAAGCGGCGCTCTGTGTACGCCGCACTGCCTCCGGCGCAGGCGATATCTTCTACAAACCCGGCCAAGACAGCGGAAGGATTCACAAAGAGGCCCGAGTTGCGTCGGCATGCGGAGCAACTGCTCCCAGCAACCCAGGATGACGTCGCGACCATGCCGGTCAAAGACATCCAACGACTCGTGCATGAACTACAAGCACATCAGATCGAACTGGATACGCAGAACCAGGAGCTGCGCGGGACACAGTTGGAGCTTGAAGCCGCCCGCGACCGCTATATGGAGCTCTATGACTTTGCTCCGGCGGCCCATCTGACGTTGGATGCGCACGGCGTGATTCTGGAGGCCAATTCAAGGGCCGGGACAGTGCTCGGTATCAACCGAAAGGAACTCATCGGGCAGCGGCTCATCCGATTCTTTGCATTGGAGGATCAGGATCTCTTTCACCGGCATTGTCGAGAGGTCTTGAAGACCGGCGCGCGGCAAAGTTGCGAGGGCCGGCTCCGAGACAAAGCCGGCGGCACTTCTTGGGTCCAGCTTGAGAGCCTCGCGATTCACAACGGGCAGGAGCAGATCACCCATTGGCGGACGGCGCTGCTTCCCATCGGTGAGCGGAAGCGAGCGGAGCAGGAGCTGATGACTCAGCAGGCGCGACTCAAAGGAATTATCGCGTCGGCTATGGATGCCATCATCACTGTGGACGAAGAGGAACGCATAGTCGTCTTTAACCGCTCGGCAGAATCCATGTTTCTCTGCAAAGCGGCCGATGCGATCGGACAACCGCTTGACCGGTTCATTCCGAAGCGGTTCAGGCATGCGCATCACGATCACGTGAGGGCCTTTGCTCTGACACGAACAACTTCCCGATCGATGGGGAGACCCGGCGAGTTGTACGGGCTGCGAGCCAATGGAGAAGAGTTTCCGATCGAGGCGTCCATCTCTCATGCCAAGGTCATCGACAAAACCTTCTTGACCGTTATTTTACGCGATGTTGCCGAACGCAAGCAGCTGCAACAAGAGCAAGACCGGCTCATTCAGGATTTGATCCGCTCACAACAACACTTTCAAACCCTTTTCAATTGGACTCCGTCCGCTGTCGGGATCAGTACCGTCGCGGAAGGCCGGTTTATCGATGTGAATGAAGCGCTCAGTCGGTTGACCGGATACAAGCGTGAGGAAATGATCGGCCGTACGAGCATAGAATTGGGCTTGTGGGACGATCCATCGGAACGCGCGACTATGCTACGGGATATTCAGGAACAGGGCCGGCTGCATAATCGGGAAGGACGGCTTCGGACCAAGTCGGGAGAGACCCGCTCTCTCATGGTGTACCTCGATTTGATCCAATTCGAGGCCGTTCCCTGCTTGATCTATTTGGCCCATGACATCACCGAGCGGAAACGGACGGAGAAGGCCCTGCGGCTGGCGAAATTCTCTGTCGAGCGGGCCGCTGACGCCGTGTACTGGGTCGATTCGCAAGCCAAGATCCTGGATGTGAATGAGGCCGCAAGCCGCATGCTGGGCTATTCGAGAGACGAGTTGCGCGCCATGACCGTCCACGATCTCAATCCCGATTTTCAGGCCGACATGTGGCCGGGGTTTTGGGAGGAAACCCAGCGGCGTGGGACGATGGTGATGGAGACGGCCCATCGGGCAAAAGACGGCCGGCTGATCCCCATCGAAGTGAGTGTCAATTTTTTGATCCACGAAGGCAAGGAATACCACTGTGCGTTCGTGCGCGACGTCACCGAGCGCAAGCGGGCGGAAGAGGAGCGAAACAAACAAGAATTGCTCATTTCGCTCATGCTCAGCACCGGACCGGGATGCATCAAACGGGTGGCGGCAGACGGCACGTTACTGCAGATGAATCCAGCGGGGCTGAAACTGATCGAGGCCGGCCGCGAGGATGAGGCGATCGGCCTGTGCGTGTTCGATCTCGTCGTGCCCGAACATCGGACCGCCTTCGTGGACATGCATCACGACGTGCTCGCCGGACGGTCGCGCACGATCCAGTTCGAAATTCAGGGGCTCAAAGGCGCGCGACGCTGGATGGAAAGCCATGCGGCCCCCTTCAGGAATCCCGTCTCCGGCGAAACGGAACATCTGGCCGTTACGCATGACATCACCGAGAGCAAGCGGGCGGAGGATCGATTGCGGGACACGCTGGACCGCGTTCGGAAACTGTCGCGGCGCATGGAATCGGTACGCGAGGAAGAACGGACCAGGATTGCGCGCGAGCTACACGATGAGCTTGGCGTCCGATTGACCTGCCTGAAACTGGACCTGGCACGATTGCAGTCATTGACGCGTGAGTCGACCTTCCCCCGCAACGCGATGGAGGAGAAGATCGGCTCAATGACCGCCGAAGTGGACGCCACGATCGCCGAGGTCCAGCGATTGGTGGTGGAACTGCGGCCGGGAATCTTGGACGATCTCGGCTTGGTGGCGGCAATGGAATGGCAATGCCAGGACTTTGAACGGCGCAGTGGGATCCGCTGTCTTTTCGAGGCCTCGCAGGAGCAAATCGATCTCGACCGCGCACAGGCAACGGCCGCGTTCCGGATTTGCCAGGAGGCGCTCACGAACGTGGCGCGCCATGCCAAGGCGACCTTTGTTCGGGTGCTGGTGGCGCAGAGGAACGGTGCCCTATTGCTCGAGGTTCAGGATGATGGAGAGGGGATTCCTTCCGAAAAACCGGCGGAGGCGTTCTCGTTCGGCCTGTTGGGTATACAGGAGCGCGCAAGCAGTCTGGGAGGTCAGGCTGAGATCGCCGGCTGGCCGGGGAAGGGAACGACGGTCACGGTGCGATTGCCGATGGCGTAAGCGCCGGTTTGTCTTGTTCGCTCGATTGTCTTGACGGTCCGGAAAAACCGATACCCTGGATGTCGATGTTGAAAGTTCTGATTGCCGACGATCATGCGTTGTTCCGACGAGGAGTGAAGGATCTCCTGATCAACGGTCTGAGCGCTATGACCGTAGGTGAATGCGGGAACGCCCACGACCTGCTGCAGTCCATCCGGCACAAGACGTGGGATGTGTTGATCCTCGACATCGGCATGCCGGGCACCGCCGGCACCGAGGCCCTCAAGCAAGTGAAAGCTGAATGCCCGCAACTGCCCGTCATCATCTTGAGTATGCATCCCGAGGATCAGTACGCCGTCCGTATGTTCAAGGCGGGAGCGAACGCGTATCTGACGAAGGCCAGCGCGCCACAGGAGCTCGTGGCCGCCGTGAAGAAGGTATGCACGGGCGGGCGGTATGTGAACCAGTCGCTTGGTGAAAAGCTCGTGCACATGCTTCACCGAGGTCACGAGGAGCACCCGCAAGCGCTTCTGTCCGACCGAGAGTATGAAGTGATGCGTCTCCTGGCCTCCGGGAAGACCGTTTCGGAAATCGCCAAGCACTTGCATCTAGGAATCACCACGATCAGTACCTACCGTGGCCGCATTCTGGAGAAACTCCGTCTCAAGAACAACGCCGAACTCATGCGATATGCGGTGCAACAGGGGATCGAGTAGCGGCGTTTGATGGCGTGACGAATTCGCCTCCTTGGAATGCAGATAATGAGCCATTGCGCTTGTCGTCCATCCGAGGACACGACCTCGCAAAAGCATCGACAAAAAAATCGCATTCCTATGGATAGTCTCAGCCGCGCATTGCTGCCATAGGTATCCTCCATTGATTCAGACGGTCAGGGCGTGGCTTCCGACGGTCGTCTGTAATGAAAGGAATGCCTTCATGTTG
>NZ_JBLYIG010000060.1:0-2300 GCF_049222245.1 Nitrospira sp. BLG_2
GTCTCGGTCGAGCTGACCTTGACCTCACGGATCGCGACGCGGCCGAGCGAATGTGGCAGCGTTTGGAACCCAATGCAGTCATCCACTGCGCGGCTTTGAGCCGAACGAAAGACTGTGAGCAACATCCTAATCTCGCTCGCCGCATCAATGTGGACGCCACAGCGTATCTGGCTCGACTCTCGAAGGACATTCCCTTTCTCTTCTTATCGAGCGGCGAAGTCTTCGATGGCCTGGCCGGTTGGTACCATGAGACAGATGAACCCAAACCCATCAACTTCTATGGCAAGACCAAACTTGAGGCGGAACAGCTGGTGTTGCAGAATCCTCGCCACACCGTGGTTCGAATCGTCCTGACGGCCGGCGAGTCACAGAACGGCGATCGAAGTTTTGTCGAGGAGATGCGTCGGGCGGCGAAGAGCGGCGCGAGCATCACGCTCTATGCGGATGAATATCGTTGTCCATTGCCGGCGGGAGCCATTGCGCGTGCGATCTGGGAGTTAATCGGCAAGGACGAGCCCGGAATCTTTCACATTGGTGGATGTGAACGGTTATCACGCTGGGAAATAGGTCAGGCGCTGCTGCCCTGGTATCCCGAACTGCAAGGCCGTCTCGTGAAAGGATGTGCCTCCGATCATACCGGCGCGCCGCGGCCCGCCGATCTCTCACTGAACTCTGAAAAAATCCAGGCGCTCTTGTCGTTTCCCATACCGGGTTTCCGGAGCTGGTTGAAGGATCGGGTGCATCGAGGTGACGATTTGTGGGATTATGCGTCCAGTCCGGTGTGAGGCATAAAGATAATGGAACCAGAGAACGGGATATTTGCATCGGATCCGTTGCCGCTTGTCCTAGCGGCGTATCTTTTCATGACGGTGGTCATGGGGGCATTGTGGGCCGTGCAGCGGAAGACCAGGAACGCCGCGATTGGAGACGTCGGATGGTGCTTTGGGCTGATTCTTGTCGTGCTATGGTATGCCACACAAGCAAGCAGCAGTTTCGAGCGAATCGCCCTGACCGTGATGCTGGTGACGCTGTATGCGGGACGACTGGGCCTCCACATCCTTTTCGATCGCGTGATCGGCAAACAAGAGGATGCCCGCTATCGACGGCTGCGGGAGGAATGGGGCGAGTCGGAGTCGGCCAAAATGCTCGCGTACTTTCTCCTGCAGGCACTGGCCGTCGCCGCCTTTTCGCTCCCGTTTCTGGTGCTGATGTGGAATCCCCGACCTCCATCCGCGTTGGTTGAGCTCATCGGTTTGATAATCTGGGGCATTGCCGTCTCCGGTGAGGCCAGAGCCGACAGACAGCTTGCCCACTTCAGGGCCGACCCGAGAAATCGAGGCCGCGTCTGCCGTGAGGGCCTGTGGGCCTATTCACGCCATCCCAACTATTTTTTTGAATGGCTGCACTGGTGCTCGTACGTCGTGATGACGTTGGGAGCGCCGGGTTGGGTGTTTACTTGGATCGGGCCGATCGGAATGGGCTTTGCGCTGCTCAAGCTGACGGGTATTCCACGGACAGAAGCGCAAGCCCTTTCAAGCAGGGGAGAGGAATATAAAGCCTATCAGGCGACGACCAATGCGTTTTTTCCATGGTTTCCCCGCCCAAGGCCGGACATGGCCACTCCTTCATAACACAGACGATTCGCCCGAGCCTGCAGGCAAATCATAAGCGTCCGTCACGACTACCGGTATGTAGTCGGCCGCGTCTATTTCCTGGTGTCCAGATCGGCAAGCCGCGCCCGGGCGATCTCGGCCGCTTTGGTGGATGGATAGAGATTCACCAGTTCTTGGTAGAGCTGCTTGGCATGAGGGACATTACCTTGGTTTTCTTCGAAGGCGGCTGTTTCAAACAGTTCTTTGGCGTTCTGATCGGAGCAGCCGACCGCCATTAAACAGAAGACACAGAGTACAAGTCTTGCCATTATCATGGTAATCCTTTCCAGGTATCTCTCCGCCGCGACACCTTCGTGTTTGCGCGAGTGGATCCTGATACAAGCAAATCGATTCCGTAGCGTGGGGCGGAAATCCCTTCGCTTCGGCAATGTGGGCAGCGGCTTGGCCGCGTCAATCTTTTGCGGTCGCGGAACATAAATCCACAATCCAAGCAGATGGACGGTTCAAGGATAAACCGTCGTGAACGGTCCCGAGCCACCGTTTTTACCAGATGGCTTTGCATAGTGAGCGGCATGTCGCCGATCTCGTCAAGAAACAGCGTGCCTCCCTCGGCGATTTCGATCTTGCCCGGCTCCCGCTTGGTGGCTCCGGTGAACGCGCCCTTTTCGTGTCCAAAGAGCTCGTTTT
>NZ_JBLYIG010000061.1:0-2445 GCF_049222245.1 Nitrospira sp. BLG_2
GTCACGCCGATCTGTTACGCGGATTTTCAATCCAATGAGCGTTCGCAGTGGGCGATTGCGCAGTCCATCATGGCAGGTTTGCGATTCGAAAACGCGCGCATCGGGAATCGGCAGCTACAGCTTCTCGCGCAGTACTTTGCAGGTCCATCTCCTGATGGCCAATTTTATACGCAACATTCCCATTGGTTTGGCGTCGGGCTCCATTTCTATTTTTGAGGTCCAGCAGAGCCCGCCTGATAGGACTGCAACGGGACAAGATCGTCCTTCCAGGCTTCGACGATCGGATCCACAACCCTCCAGGCTTCCTCGGCTTCATCATTCCGGATGAAGAATATCGACTCGCCTTTGAGCACATCCACGATCAGGCTCGCATACGCGGACATCGGTTCCGGTGCAAGTTCCGTATGCAGTTCGATCGGGTCGGCCTTCAGAGGATTGCCAGGGCCATTCACATTGATCGTCAATCCGACTTGATCCGGCTTGAGACACAAACGCAACTGATTCGCCCTCACTGCGTGAGACGAGATGAAGGTTGAATGCTGAGGAGGCTTGAAGAATACGGTAATGTCTTGCCGGTCCCGCTGCATTGCCTTTCCTGTCCGTAGGACGAACGGGACATCTCTCCACCGCTGATTCTCGACGAAGAGACGGATCTCCGCAAAGGTTTCCGTCTGTCGGTCTGGATCGACTCCCGGCTCATCAACGTAGTCACGCACCGTTCGTCTGCTGATCCTCCCTGCCGTGTAGCGGCCCCGCGTCGTATGCGACTTGATCTCCTTCTCGGAGAATGGCCGAATGGCCCTCAAGAGATCGGTCTTTTGCGTACGCAAAGCGGATTCGGTCAGACTTGAAGGAGGCTCTATGGCCAGCAAGCACATCAGTTGTAAGAGGTGGTTTTGGATCATGTCTTTCAACGCACCGGCCTTATCATAGTAGCCGGCTCGTCCTTCCAATGCGTACGTCTCTTCCCACACAATCTCAACCCTTTCGATGTGCTGACGGTCCCATGCCGACTCAAAGACGCGATTGGCGAAACGAATACCAAGAATGTTCTGGACGGTTTGTTTGGCCAGGAAGTGGTCGACCCGAAAAATATCCTGTTCCGGGAAAAGCGCGTGCAGCTTGTCGTTCAGTTCTTTCGCCGATGTGACGTCGTTGCCGAACGGCTTCTCCATCATGATTCGGCTATGTGGGGGTAAACGGACATCATGGAAGGTCTCCACGATGGCCCCGGAAACTGAGGGGGGAAGACCGAAGTAGAGTACCAGCGGATCCTGAAATGGGCCGATCACAGCTTTGAGTTGTTGACGATCGGTAAGGTCGGCTGACGCATGGCTGACTCGCGCCAACAGCTTTCTCAATGCGCCTCTTTTGGTTTTCCCCTGACGCTCCTTGACTCGTTTCTCGACCTGGCGACGAAAGGCGGCCACATCCTTCCAGCCCTTCCTGGTCACCGCCAGCACCCGAAAATCCTGTGGGAGCAGGTTTCCCGCTTCAAGTTCTGCCAATGCGGGGAAGACATATCGGCTGGCTACGTCGGACCCGGCACCGAGCAGGATGAAATGATTATGATCGGCCATGGCGTTCCCTCGTGCTCTATCTCTAGAAGCGACGAAGCCGCAACTGGGTTGAGTAATGCGAACCCGGCTTCCTTTCACTACTTACCACTCAGAACCACCGTTCTGAGTACTAGATCAAACCCTAGCCCAGCTTATTCATGACAGCTCGTGACGAAGCCGACGAGACGCTAGACGAGATGGGCACGTGGAGCCCTGAGAGACCGAGGCATACTTCAAACAGTATGTTGAGGTCACGACCGTTTTACCCTGTCTTGCGTCGAGATCGATCCGAGCGTCCTTCCGTCCGCTGATGGGCCGATGAAAACCGACGTCCCTTGGCCTTATCCCGCACGCTTCGTTTCAGCAACGCCATGAGGTCGACCACTTTCCCCCGTTTTGGCGGCGCTAGGACTTCCTCGCCGTCCGGACCGCCGATCATCTCCGTTCGGCCGGTCTTGATGCGCTTCTCGATCAGTTTCAAGAGATCTTCACGGTAGGTATCGTGATAGTCGTTGGGATCCCACTCTCCCGTCATTTCTTCGACAAGTTTCACCGCCATTTCCCGCTCCTTGGCGGTCACCCCGACGTTTTTGCGCTTCGGTAAGATGTCCAACTCTTTCGCGTCCTTTACCTCGTCTGCGTAGCGAAGCGTATTCATCAGAATCATATCGTTGACCGGAAGTAACGCCGCGACATACTGGCGCGTGCTGATGACAACATTGGCAATGCCCATTTTGTGAGTCTGCTTGAGGATATCCCGCAACAGCACATAGCCTTTTTCACCACGCGCTTCAGGCGCCAGATAATAGGGGGATTCAAAATACATCGGCGCAATGTCTTCTTCATCGACAAAGCGCAGGATGTCGACCGTCTGCGTGGCCTCAAC
>NZ_JBLYIG010000062.1:0-4598 GCF_049222245.1 Nitrospira sp. BLG_2
GATCCCGGTACCAAGGTGAAATGACGCGATCTTCCTTCGTCTCGGTTGGACTGATTCTCTCGCTCGCCTCGCTCCTCTGCTTTCTGAGTCCCGTCACAAGCCACGCTCTCGCGGATTCATCACTTAACGGTCCTCAGCCGACGACGGTGCTCGTACGGGTCGTCGCGCATGGGGCGATGGTGTTGGGCCGCGAAGTCGGTGGCGCGCGCGTAACGATTACTGATGTCGCGAGCGGCCACATTCTGGCAACCGGCCTGCAGCAGGGCGAATCCGGGGACCAGAATCAAATCATGCGCACACCTCATATGATGGAAGAGCCGATCTACAGCTCTCGTCCTTCCGCCGCCTTCACCACCACGTTGGATCTGCATAAACCGACGTTAGTGGAAATCTCAGCGGAAGGGCCGCTCGCCTATCCCGCTGCATTGCAGAAGACCCGCCAAACCTTGTTGTTGATTCCGGGACAAGACCTGACCAACGACGGCATTGTCCTGCATCTCCATGGCTACCTGGTTCAGATCGAGCGGCCCAAGCCACGCGAAGCATTGATCGCAAAGGATGATGTGAAACTCCGAGCCTCAGTCCGAACCCTGTCCGGCTCATTGGTCCGCCCCCATGGAGATTGGGACTCGCGGAAGATCCGTATTTACGGAGAGGTGTTGATCGGGGACCGAATCGTCGAGCGACTGCAGCTGTTTTATGATGAAGGAACCCGCGCCTTCGAAGCACCCTTCTTTGTGCCGCCGTCGAAGGACGTTCCCGACGGGATCACGCTCCGAGTGATTGCCACGGACTTGTCTACAGGCAATTCAGGAATGGATCAAGCCAACTATCCGGTGTTCAGCGAGCGTCTCCCGCCCAAATCCGTACCATAATCAACTGCAACTGCTTTGATAGAACCTTCGGCAAGGCTTGCTGCGTCGCGTCCTCCGTGCGAAACTGTCATGCATGACGGCACTGACTTCGTATGCACATCTCCGATCCCGACTCCAGCTGGCCTTGGCGATCAATGCCGTGATCATCGCGGCTGAATTCGTCGGCGGCTGGCTCCTCAATAGCATCGGGCTCATGAGCGACGCAGGCCACAATCTCGTCGATCAAGGGTCGCTCTTTCTGGCACTGTATGCCCATCTGCTCACCGCGCGCCCGGCTTCGGAGAGCCGAACCTTCGGCTACCATCGTGCCGGCATCATCGCGGCATTTCTCAACAGCTTCATTCTTCTGCTCACTGCATTCGGCATCGTGATGGTCTCCGTGAAGCGTCTCCTGGAACCGGTTCCAGTCGATGGCGGATGGGTAATGGCCGTCGCCGCAGTCAGTTTCGTGGCCAATCTCGGGATCGCTTTGTTACTTCAGCACGGAGCGAAAGACGATCTGAATATCCGAAGCGCATTCTGGCACATGGTAGGAGATGCGTGGGTCTCGCTCGGCGTCATTGTCAGCGGTGCGGCTATTTTCCTGACAGGCTGGACCATTCTGGATCCGCTCGTGAGCTTGCTGGTGGTCGGGGCGATTGTGCGAGGAGCCTGGCCGATCTTCAAAGAATCGATGGAGGTCTTATTGGAATCGACACCACCCGGCATCAGCGCCTCTCATGTCGCAGCCACGATGGAAGCCGTCCCCGGCGTCAAGAACGTGCACGATCTGCACATTTGGGCAGTCGAACCTCGGTTGGTCATGCTGACCAGCCACGTCATGATCGAGCGTCACCGCATTCCGCTGGAATTACTACAGTTGATCCAGAACCGGATCACGACCGATTTCGGCATCAAACACATGACCATTCAATTAGAAACAGAGTGCTGCGATCCTGACGACATCCACTGCGACCTTCGGAAGCTCACTGGACACCACCACGAGATACACACCTTCGCGCACCACCATTAAGCGTTACAGCGGACTCAGATTGCCAGTTCGTTCCCACTTCATCATCAAGGTCCTTGCCGCTCAATCCTCGCACGATCCCGCCGCACCGCCTCCACAATCTCTTTTCCGCTCAGCGTGGCACTGCGCTTTCGCAGACACCGCACAACATCCGTGGCTTGCCGGCGTTTTCGCCGAAGCAGCTCATCTCTAAACCGGTCGTCGATGGACATATTGAGCTTGGCCACATTCTCTCCCCAACAATAGCTGCTTGAGTCCATAAAACTATGTGCCTTATGAAGGCGCCTAGTCAAGGCTCGCAGGAATAGAGGCATCAGACTGTTCATGCAATCGTTTATCGGAAGGGGTCAGTGAGCTCCATCCACTCTCAAGCAAGCGATGAATGTACTTTATGGAGGCCAGTACAGTATGGCTTCTTATGAGACACCCAACGCTTCGCTGCAAACGATCTTGGGAATTGGATGATTGCTGGAAGAGTCTTGGCGATCCGTCCAAGCTCGCATGTTGTGTTGGTGAAAAAGATTGGCCAGCGTCTCAAAAAGGCTCTCGCCGGTGACGCCGTTGCGGCGGGGCAGATTTAATTCTTTGTTGAGAGCCTTCGTCACACCCCACGGAAAGTAAATTGATGTGCCTTGGTGTCTTCCTCTGTAGCGAGGCTGAACAATAGGCACATTTCGCGCAGAATGTATCCGCTTTGCGCTCACGATGGAGACGGCTGCGAGTGCTGATCGCGAGGGTTAAGGACGGGTGTCCGATGGCATACGAGCGAGCACGCAAGCGCACACCTGCTTCGCCAATTTGACGGCGCCGGCAGCCGTGGGTTGCGGCGGCCAAAATTCTGCATCATAGCGAAGTTCCACGGCATAGGAAGTCCGGTCTGTGAGATCGCAGGCTGCAAGTTCGGGCCATGGTTCAAGTTGTATACACAAGCGCTAAAGTTCTTCCAAATCATGCGTGCGAGGAATCACGAGGCCTCTCCATGCGAGAACACCTTTCAAATACTTCTCGGCAGCTTGCTGAGCGTGGAAGCACGCGGTGTCGTAAGGACCTTCACTAGCAGTAGTGCGTCGGGCATCCGCAAGATCGCTGTCGGCCTTTCGAAACCACCCTCTGGCCAGAGCCGACCTATCTTTCATAGAGCAACTTGCCTTCGGTCAGTGCCGTGGAGATGAAGGCATTGGGCACGGCTTTCCATTCTTCGACCTCTTGGGGGGTCCAGACGACAATATCCTTGGCGGGAAACACCCCGCAGAGCGCCCTTCGATAGCGTCCCGAACGCCGATAGCGAGGTAGGTCGGATTCTTCAATGATCAGCAAGTCCAAATCACTGTCCGGACGGGCGGTACCCTTGGCATGGGAACCGAACATCAGAATCTTGATGGGAGAACCAATGGTGAGAATGCGGCGGACTACTTCGGCGAGGAGTTGGTCTGTGACAGGTGGAAATGTAAGAATGCCAGCCATCCGTCGAGATCTCCAGAGCGCCACCGGCGTCATGATAGCGAATGCTGTGCAGCTTTTCCACAAATGGAGGGATCAGCCGTCCTTACGCCGAGTTCAGACCGGCTACCATCAGAGCGATTCAGCACCGCAGGCAGCCATTGCCGGTCAGACTTCCTGATCCGCTGATGAATCCTTCCTTGAAACTGCTCTAGCAGGTAAAGCCGACTGCCCGATTACAGGAAACGCCAAACATTTCTCATTCGGTAAGCGTCAAGGGATAGCCGTGCTTTCGCCACAAGAATTTCTCGATCGCTACCGCAAGCGATAGAGGAAAGGCGAAGACCTGACATAGACCAAATTCACGCTTCGGCATCAAACACATGACCATTCAACTGGAAACCGAGTGCTGCGATCCCGACAACATCCATTGCGGCCTTTGGAAGCTGACTGGGCCGCATCACGAAGCCGCTGACGCTCGTGCATCATAGTTCCCTAGCCGAAACCAGAAAGAAAGGTGCGAAGTCGCTTGATGCGATTCTGAAGGAGATGGGCCTCTAAGTTTCCATGGTCTACACGATCCTTCTCGCCCCGACTGCGGAACGTCAACTCAAAAGCGAATCATCACGCGCCTAAAAATGCTGCGATCCTCGTCTCCATGGCATCAATAAACTTGCCGGAAAGAATGACCTTTACCGTACCGGGAAGGCAGCTATCGGATCACCTACATGATTCAAGACAAAGAACTGATCGTGCCTGTCGTGAAGATCGGCGATCGAAAAGAAGTGTATCGTTGACTCTGCTGCTGATTGGCCTCCACGCGGCGGTGTTACTCAACCCAGATCATGTTGAGAGCAAGCCTTTCTCCCGCTTCTCGCTGCCGAATATCGGCGGTGATGAACGGAATCGTGAGACCAGATGCCGATTGAAAGGTCAGTGCCGACGCCACATGCAAAGCATCGAGGGTCCGCAAACCGACAGTTTGGACGAGTTCCTCGGCCTTGCTTAGAACAATGGCTCCCACCTCCACAAGTTCCCAATAGCTTCGATCTTTGTGCAGCCTGGTTCTAATGGCCAGAAAATCGCGCGGAGTCAGTTCACCGGCCATACGTCTCCGGCTCAATGCAGATAAGACTTCGACTGGGACTATTGCCGAAGAGAGCAATCGATACCGTTGAAGGAGATGCCGTGCGGCAATCGAGCCTTATTCTTTGACATATCGTTTGACCAGCACGCTGGTATCGAAATAGGCCCAGCGTCCCGAAGCCACCGTT
>NZ_JBLYIG010000063.1:0-2301 GCF_049222245.1 Nitrospira sp. BLG_2
GGACATTGACCAGCCCGCCGGCTTCTCCTCGTCGGTGCAGCAACTCGAGGGGCTGGCTCAACAGGCAGCATGAGCCTCGAGTCGTTGCGGAAACTGCGAGCCCAGACTGTAGAGAGCTTGATGATGGAATTGGCAAAAATAACCCGTGCCTTGGCCCGGAGCGAGGAGCGGTATCGCGACATCGAAACGCAGATTCAGAAGGATGTCGCTGTCTATGACCGGCAATCGGCGCAAGGGTTGACGATAGAAGCATGGTGGGAATGGCAGGGGAGTATGGATTCGCAACAGGCAGCGCTGCGCCAGGCGCGCCTCGAGATCGATCAAGCCGTCGAGGCATGGCGGCACACCAAGGCGCTTCTTGTGGAAGCCAGCCAAGAACGCAAGCTTCTTGATCGTGTCGCCGACAAGCGCCGCGAAACGCAACGCGCCGAAGCGGGCCGTCAGGAACAGCGGACGACGGACGAAGCCGCGAGCCGCCGGTATTCCGCAAGAAAAGACAGCAACCCATGAAGACACGATCCATCAAGGGCCGGACGGATTATTTCAGTCTCGCCAGCCGTAAGCATGCGGCGAGAACCGTACTGAGAGCAAACCGGCACTCCCAGCTATGGACGATGATCGGCGGGATCTTCGGGTCCACGATTCTTTTTTGGATCATGGTGCAATTGGGGCAGGCCTCCTCCGAACCGAAATACAAGACACAGCCGGTGGCGACGAGTGAGCTGGGGCAGACGGCGCCACCGAGCGCGCCGGATGCGGATGGGGCACAAGCGGAGTTGGACGATGATGCCAAGTTGTTCGCTCCGCCTGTGGTCCAAGGTCCGGCCATCGATTTTCCTCGTGAAGTGCTCGACATGATGGAACAACGAAAGCGCGATCTTGACCGCCGCGAGCAATCGATTCGCCAGAACGAAGAACGACTCATGATCGTGAGGAGCCAGGTTGAGGAACTCTTGGACCAGAATGAAGCTTTGGAGAAGAAAATCCAGAGCGCGCAGGCCAAAATCCCCGCTCAACAAGCGAAGCTCCAAGCGGAGAAGGAGCGATTGGCGCAGGACCAACGGACGCAGCTCGCCAAAATCTACGAATCCATGCCGTCCGAAGATGCCGCATCACGTCTCGAACGTATGCCGGATCGTAAAGCGATCGAAATCCTCAGAATGGTCAAGGCCAAGACCGCCGGGGCGATCCTTGCGCAGGTCAAAGCCGACCGCGCCGCGAAACTCACCGAACAGTTGCTGGCGCAGACGCCGTAATTGCTATCGAACATGGCGATTGCTGGAGTATTGAGCGGCAACATCGAATCTACTCTCCGACACCGTGCATGATTCAAGGTCCGACCCGACTTCTCGGCCCATGGCTTTTGCCGTGATTGCCACGTGAGTGGCGGGCTAGTTCCCCGCCCGATGAGCCGCGTGGCAACCGGTCATGGACGGATTGCGGGAAGAGTAATGAAGGAAGATGGGGTGCCAGCGGTATGTTCGTGGTACATAGTGGAACCGTCGGAAGAAGGGAGGTAGGACGCAATGATTTTCCACGTAACGTTGGAGCAAGCGGAAGATGGCTGGGTTGTCGTAGAGTGCCCGGCGCTTCCCGGCTGTGTCTCTCAAGGAAAAGATGAAAAAGAAGCCGTTGACAACATCAAGGAAGCCATCACCGCGTGGCTGTGGGCCGAAGACCAAAAGGCGATGAAGGCTCTTTCCCCAAAACCCGGGCAAGAACCAATTGTTGTTGCGGTCTAGCAAATGGCGAGGTAGCTGATATCTCCGGAAAGGAGACCGTCAAGGCCTTCCGCAAGGCCGGGTGGGAACAAATTGGCCAAGTGGGCAGTCATGTCGTGATGGTAAAGGCCGATGTTCGGGTCAATCTTTCGATCCCTCAACACAAAGAACTGTCTGTCGGGACACTCCAGGCTCTCATTCGGAACGTTGGACTCACCGTGGAAGAGTTCTTGTCATTGCTCTGAGACGCAAAGCCAAAGATGGAGTGACTTCGTTTGCGGATGAGGGTATTCTTCGGCACATGCATGCCCTTTCTCATGATGCCGGTTCGCGATGAGTGCTGATTTCTTCTCGAAACCCATCCTCAATTCTCCCTATGCGTACCCCATACGCCATTGGGAACTCGACGACCAGGGCCAACCGACACACAAGATTATAGATAAGCGTCGCCCTGCCGAATTCATCACGCCGATTCCAAAACCCAAAAAACGAAAGTCCTCAGAGAAACAGTCCTCGATTGTCTTCGATGAAGGGAAGGGTCTCTCAACACAGGAACAGCAATATGATGTCACGGCCATCA
>NZ_JBLYIG010000064.1:0-2760 GCF_049222245.1 Nitrospira sp. BLG_2
AGCCTGGTCATGGCGGCGAGAATAACCCATCCTTACCGAGTGTCTCCCACCATGTGACCAAACATGCAGCAAAGGGCGGCCGGAACGAGAAGGATGGCCAACATTTCTAGGAAATTTGACAGCGGCGTCGGATTCTCAAACGGATGAGCGGAATTCACATTGAAAAATCCGCCGCCGTTCGTCCCCAGTTGCTTGATGGCGATCTGAGACGCAGCCGGGCCCACGGCGATGACGTGCTTCATCATCGTCTGCGAATCAGGCAGCGACTTGCCCGGCTCAATGATGAGAGGCTGGTAGCTTGAGTCGGTCACGGAATTGTCATCAGCCTCTAACTGTAGCGGAGTCACAATCTGATAAGAGCTAAATGTCTGGACGACGCCTTGAGAGACCAACAGCAACGATAAGATGAATGCGAGAGGGAAGAGGATGTACAGATTCCCGCGGAGCAAATCACTCCAAAAATTTCCAACAGTCGTTGACGTATTTCGGCTCAGTCCTCGGATCAAGGCGACAAGTACCGACATTCCAGTGGCGGCCGAGACGAAATTCTGCACGGTGAGGCCGATCATCTGTGTCAAGTAACTCATCGTGGTCTCGCCGCCATATGCCTGCCAATTAGTATTGGTCGTAAAGCTGACAGCTGTGTTGAAGGCCAGGTCGGGTGCGACAGCGCCAAGATCGGCAGGGTTGAGGGGCAAGAGGCTCTGTAGCCGCTGCAACCCATAGAGAAAGAGGAGCCCAGCTGCATTGAAGAACAGCATCGCCGCCCCATAGCGTTTCCAGTTCATCTCATCGGTTGGTCGAACGCCGCAGAGTCGATATATAGCTCGTTCAAGAGGACCAAGGAGACGATCCAATCCACATGATTTGCCTTCATACACTCTCGCCATGTACCAGCCTAGCGGCTTGACGAGTGCCAGCAACACGACGAAGAACACAAGTATTTGAAGGACTGCGTTCGTCGTCATCAGAACCATTCCGGCTTCAGCAACGCCACCATGAGATAGATCAACAGGCCTCCCGACGCTATTCCGCCAAGCACGTACGTCGCATTCATGTCTCCAGCCTCATAATCGCTCCAAGCTTGAGATCAGCCAACCGGAGAGAATAAAGAACCCCACAGCCAGTACGATGTAGACAAGATCCATTTGTATGCCCCCCGGTACACACAACTAACCTACTCTTCGCGATGTAAAAACGGCGTCAAAATAGGCGGGACCATCGTCAGGAAGGGATTCAAAGGAAGCAAGTGTTACTGCGCAGTCAACGCGTGGTGAATTATGCGGACAACCGGCTATAGTGACGCAGCAACAGGACACCCCCCCAGAGAAAGGAGGCGAGCATGAAAAGAATTCCGATGTTATACGTGAGGTGAGCCAGGCGATGGTCCCATTCAAGTAAGTTCAGCATCGTCAGAATGTTATTCCAGTCGTGCCCGTCGGTCTCTTTTCCTGTTACGCCGCCGATCAGCATGAGATCCAGCGCTCGCGCGTCGTTGATGTACGGCGCGATGTCCATCAGACTCTCCGCCGTCCACCACAAAGCCACGGAGGCTCCGAACGGATCACGAGTTTTTACAAGGAATGTCCCGAGACAGATAAGCGGCATGAAAATCTGGCCGAGGCTTCCCCCCAGGATAGTCATGAAGCGACCGAACGGGATGAACATCACATGTCCGGCTTCATGGAAAGGCAGATTGATCAAATGAAGAAACGACTCGCCTGTGTAATTCGTCTCGAGAGGCGTGGTGATAAACCTCCATCCCCACCAGACCATGGCCGCTAACACGGCTGCTCGACCGTAGAAGGTCATTGAATCGGTCGTTGTATCCAATTCAATCAACCACTGTCTGGCCGTCATCACCCATTCAGACTGCGCCCGCGACGATTGGTATGATGAGCGGCGAGCCGTTACGGTATCCAGCCGATATTTGGCAAAGATAATGCCACACCGCATACACTCTTCTGCATCATCCAGCCGTTGCGCCTGACATTTCGGGCAGCGGATCGCGGATTCGCCGGTCGTAAGCATTCTCTACTGTAGGGTCGGGCGTGAATTCGGACAAGGAAATCAGAAGAAGGTGCGGGGGTTATGCATGAAAGAGAAGCAATACGGGTGATGAAGCAATGCCTAAGACACTTTGGGCAATACTTACAAACCTCTTTGGATCGATGGTCGATACAGATATTTCTGAAATCCCACGAAGACCTTCCCAATCTCCTCGGGCTGGCCAAGATCGGCGACGGCGTCCGCGATCGCATTCTGGTACTTGAGCTTGAGCAACGGCGAGAGCTTCTCTTGCGCGAGTTCGTCCACGCCGACCTTCACGTATTGAGCGAGAACAAAGTCCAGAAAAGCCTCTTGCTTGCGGTTGAAGTGAGCGCTGATCTCTACTTTGGCTCTAGCCGCCCGCTCTTCGCGCGTGAGTGGCGCAAGAGCATAGGCCACGTGAGCCAGCACATCGAAGAGGTCGCTGTTCTCAGCGCCGATGATCCGTTGCATTTCTGCCAGTTGTTCATGCCCAAGGCCTTTCTCTGCCAAACCTTGTAACAGTTTGGCTCGCGTATCGGGCAGGCTCCAGATGGATCGAAGTTCCGCTTCATCCTTGAAGAACTCGGGGAGTTTGCCGAACAACATTTCCAGAAACTGCTGTGCCGACATAGGCGTGCCGTCGGGATGCCAGAAGGTCGTTACCATCATGTGCTGAATCATCCGGGCCTTGCCGTCCGCCAGCTTGACCTTGATCTTCTTGCGCTGATA
>NZ_JBLYIG010000065.1:0-4837 GCF_049222245.1 Nitrospira sp. BLG_2
GTTTTTTCGAGTTCATCGGGGCGTGGCCAACAAGGTATTCAGCCGCCTCCAAATCGTGTCGGCCAGCTTCATGGCATTCAGCCATGGGGCGAACGACGCGCAGAAGGTCATGGGAGTCATCACGCTTGCCTTAGTGGCATCCGGCCACCTGACGTCGACCGAGGTGCCGACGTGGGTGATTGTGTCCTGCGCGCTGGCGATGGGGCTCGGAACCATCGTCGGTGGGTGGCGGATCATTCGGACTCTCGGCATTAAGATGGTGAAGCTTGAGCCGGTTCACGGATTTTGCGCTGAGACGGCAGCGGCTTCGGTGTTGCTGTTCACCGCGCATTTCGGCCTGCCGGTCAGCACGACCCACACCATCACGTCCGCGATCTTAGGTGTTGGATCGACCAAGCGCCTGTCCGCGGTCCGATGGGGAGTCACGAACAAAATCTTCTCGGCTTGGGTGTTTACATTGCCCGGGGCCGCGCTGTTGGGAGCGGGAGTCTATGCGCTGCTTGCTTCAGTCACGTGATACGTGATGGAGTCGGCGAGGGGTATTGAGCGGAAGGCGGACCACGAATCGACTCCCCTGAGGATGATTTGCTTCGACCCACACCTGTCCGCCATGTCCTTCAACGATATGCTTCACGATCGCCAGTCCGAGTCCCGTCCCACCCAGCTCTCGTGAGCGGGCTTTGTCGACGCGGTAAAACCGTTCGAAGACCCGAGGCCGATCCTCTTCTGGAATCCCGATTCCGGTATCGGCGACGCTGAGCTCGATCGCTCTGGCCGGCGGTTCCACACTCTCGATGAGAGGAGCGAGCTTGGCGTCGACCGTAATGGTTCCCCCCGCCGGCGTATATTTGACGGCGTTATCGAGCAGATTAGTCAAGACTTGCACGAGTCGGCCTTCATCACCCGCCATCGAAGGGAGCGATGGATCGATTGTGGCGACGAGCCGGTGACGATTTTTCCCCGCGATCGGTTTAATGATCGATAGCGTCCGGTCAATGATGGAACGCAGTTCAAGCGGTTCTTCCTTCAATGAGATCCCGCCTGATTCGATTTTCGACAGCTCGAGCAAATCTTCAATGATGAGATTCAGACGATCGCTCTGCTTGAGGATGATCTCTAAGAATTTCATGGAGGCGGAGGGATCGTCCTTGGCGCCGTCAAGCAGCGCTTCGACGTAGCCCTTGATCGAAGTGAGCGGGGTCCGAAGTTCATGGGAGACGTTTGCCACGAAGTCTTTCCGTATCTTCTCCAGGCGTCGCAGCTCGGTCATATCGTGGAACACCAAAACTACACTGGCCTCGTTTTCCCGTTCACCCCCGGCCGGGGAAGCTTCGATCTGAAGGCACCGCCCGCTCAGCGGCAGCACAATTTCATCCTGATGATGGGTGCGCGATCGTAGAATGGCCGTCACCAGGTCGTTGAGCTGTTGATGACGAAAAAGTTCTGCGCAAGGTCGCCCCCGTGCCTCTACGCGTGAGATGCCGAACATGCGTTCCAACGCGGGATTGACCTGCAACACATAGCCGCGAGAGTCCAACACCATCACGCCTTCGACCATTGAAGTCAGCACGGCAAGCAGCTGAGCGCGGTCTTCCGAGAGCTCATCGATCTTGGCGCGAAGCTGATCTGCCATGTGATTGAGCGTCGAGGCCAGGAGACCGACTTCATCTTGTGCGGTTGTTCTGACGTGAAATATCTGTTTGTCGGAACTGAATCGGCGGGCGGCCAATGCGATGTCCGAAAGCGGTTTGGTAATGCTGTGAGCCAACCAGACGCTCAGCGTCAGGGCGACGAGGAAGGCGATCCCGAGCGCGAGAAAGAGACGTTGCTGCAGGTCGGCGATCTCACGGTCAAGGACGAACATCGGAAGACCGACGCGCACCACAAGTGGCGATGCATCCGGTGATAACTGCATGAGAATGGCGCGGTACATGGTTCGTTCACCGGTCGTGTGGCTAGGGCGGATGTCCCGTCCCTGCCCTGTGGAGAGGGCCTGTTGGATTTCGGGCCTGGACGTGTGACTCTCAACAGCGGACAAGTCGGCATCTCGTACGGCGCTATCCGCGAGCACAGCTCCGTCTGCGGCAACCAGCGTCACACGGGCAGAGGCTCGATTGCCAAGGTTGCGCGCCGTCTCTTGCAAGGAGGAAGAAGTCGGAAGCGAAGATGAGAGAAACAGCGGTTGAAAGCCGTATTCCACAAGCTTGACTTTGGCTTCCAGTGCATCACCGAATTGCGTGAGGTACCGCTGTTCGAGGGACTGAACCGTCATCGCACCGGCAATCAGCAGCCCACACGCAACGGCCACGAGAGTACCGAACGCCACTTTCCATCGAACTGACCATGTCATCCTGACACGTCGGAATCTTTAAGCTTATATCCCAATGACTTCACAGACACGATGGCCTCTTCAAGAAGCGGCAACTTCTGTTTCAGCCGACGGATATGTACGTCGACTGTTCTGGTGGTGCCGTAGTAATCGTAACCCCACACGGCATTAAGCAGAACTTCCCGGGTCAATACACGCCCGCGATGCCGAAGGAGGTGTTCAAGCAGACTGAATTCCTTCGCCGTCAAGGGCACCTCTTGTGGCCCGAGTCTGACCTCATGCCGGCCCAGATTCATTGTGAGCGTGCCATATCGGTGCAGATCAGATCCACCATCCGGCTGTCGCTCGACTCGACGCAGCAGGGCCTTCACGCGGGCGACCAGTGCCTTGGGGCTGAACGGCTTGGTCACATAATCATCGGCGCCCAGCTCAAGACCGACAATCGTGTCCGATTCCTCAGCTTTCGCCGTGAGCATGAGGATCGGTAGCATAGCGGTATCGGGAACCGAGCGGATGCGTTTGCAGACTTCGAGTCCATCCATTTCAGGCAACATCAGATCGAGAACGACGAGATCTGGTTTGTCCTCTTTGACTCTCTTCAGAGCGTCGAGTCCGTTCATCGCTGTGATAGGTCGAAACCCCTCTTTCTCCAAATAAAGTTTCACAAGTTGCAGAATGTCTTGGTCATCTTCCACGACGAGGATTTTTTTATGAGAAGTTCCCATAGGACACTCAGCGTACGAGGGAGGGGAAGGAGAGTCAAGAGAATGGGGAGGGAAGCCATCAGGACGGCGACGATGGGCGGCTATTTGTAGGCCACTGCCGCGCTGGACGGCCCGGCCAGATGAATGATGTCAAACCGCGTGAAGCCGGCCTCTCCACACCATTGGCGGAAGTCCGCACCGGAGTAATCGAACGCATCGCCGAATTCGATGAGCATGTTGAGTGACATCAGCAGCCCCTGCACGTTCTCGCGCCGGGCATCATCAATCAACGCTTCGATAGCCACCAGTGCCCCTCCGGCTGGCAACGCGTCGTACGCTGATCGGATCAGGTGAATCTTTTTCTCCAGATTCCAGTCATGCAGGATCATGCCCATCGTGATGAGATCGGCCTTCGGCAACCGATCCTTGAAGAAGTCGCCGGCTACCGTGTGTACGCGATTTTCCAATCCGGCGGCGGCAATGTGCTTCTTCGCGATCGGTTCGACGACCGGCAGGTCGAAGGTGGTGCACGTGAGATGAGGGTGCCGCTTCGCAACTTCAATGCTGAGCAGTCCGGTTGCACCGCCGACGTCGCAAAGGGTTCGGAAGTTCGAAAAGTCGAATTTTTCCGCGAATGTCTCGAAGTTGATGCGCGAGAGACCGGTCATCGCGCCCATGAATTGCTCCAGTCCGGGCAGGTCTGAATAGAGTTCCTCAAACATCCCCTTCCGCCCATGCTTGATTTCATTCTGCGGTCGTCCCGTCCGTAACGCTTCGGGCAGATCGTTCCAAAATTTGAACAGCCGCGCGCTGAGCATGACCAGAATTCCCCCGATGTACCGCGGGCTCGCCGCATCAAGGAACATCGATCCTTCAGGCGTGTTTCAATACTTGGCCTCCCAGCCGTCGCCGTCGCGGTCGAGAAACTTCATTGCCACAAGCGCGTCAAAGAAATCAGGATTGGCCCGTGAGTGAAAGTGCAATTCCCTGCCCAGGTCCGTCCCCGTGAGACGCCGATCAGCGAGTTTCGTGAACAAGCCGACCTCGACGGCCGTGAGCAAGACTTTGGATCCCCAAAAGCCGAAGGCGGTTTGCAAAATGGAAGATGGATTGAGGGGAGTGCTCATGTTCATACAGTAGCCAACGAAGAATGTTGAAGTTATCGGTCCCTTATTGAAAACTTCGGCCAGCAATCTGCTCGCTTCTTCTCCTCAAGCATCCACGAGAAGTCCGCAGATATCGATCATGACCCTTACGTTGCCCGTGGTATTCTTGCGTGCGACTGAAAAGATGAGGTTGGATCCGGCGTCCGCATAAAGAATTACTCCCTGGCTTCCGAAATACCTCGTCGGAAATTCGGGTTCATCTATCTCGGAAATGCCGGAGGGCGCAATGGGATAGATCCCTACCCGAGAACGTGTCGTCACGTGAAGGGCGTAGAAAAGGGATTGGCTCGGGTGCCCGAAACCATTGATGCCCAGGTATTGAGTATGGAATCGCTTCTTTCGGGGGACGGTAACGAGGACAGTTTCCTTGATGCTTTCTCCATCACTCAGATTGACGACTGCTCCAGCTTGAAAAGGTCGTTGAGCCATCTTTGGGGCCTCCTTTTACAAAGAGGAACACAAGAGAGAAGGGTCTCAATTGGCACTAGGATATGAATCTCGGCAGACCTGAAGATGCCATGCTTGCGGCTATTTCTTCTTTACCACTCGGGTGACTATCCGTTCAGCGCGGCCGATGGCTTGTCCGAGGAAGGTGCCGACGGCTTCGCCGACCTTCCTTGCCTGACGACTGGCGGGAG
>NZ_JBLYIG010000066.1:0-4123 GCF_049222245.1 Nitrospira sp. BLG_2
ACAAGAAGTGAGTGTGCCTCATGACGGTCTTTCTTCTCATCTTGGTCATCATTCCGATTTTCTGGCTGCTGGGCTTGCTCTATTATCTGCTTTCCTGGATTGATGTAGACAAAGAACGGTCTTATGTCTCCAAGTGACCCACCCCATCGACTGGTCTCACATTTTCCGTTCGCCACACGCAAACATTCTCTCGGGATCTAACCTGGGAAACTCCTAGTGCCAAGCCACAGGCTTACAACCCTAGAATCAATTACCGATTCATCCATGATGAAATTTCAAATAAACATGTGCTTGAAATAGAGGCGACAACCGACGTGAAACCTCATAACTGCATACCCTCTTCGATCATGCACATTGGGCCTCACAAAAGACGTCATCCACACGTATGATATCGGACCTGATCGCCGCCAGATCCCAGATGGCCATGTCTCTGGGTTTTCACATTGTCTTTGCCGCGCTGGGTATCGCGATGCCGGTATTGATGGCCGCCGCCGAGTGGCGATGGCTGAAAACGCATAACGAAGAATATCTGGCTCTGGCGAAGCGATGGTCGAAAGGCACCGCGATTCTGTTCGCCGTGGGCGCTGTATCGGGAACCGTCCTCTCGTTCGAGCTGGGCTTGCTCTGGCCGTCATTCATGGAGCGGGCAGGTCCTGTCGTCGGGCCTCTCTTCGGACTCGAAGGGTTTGCGTTCTTCACGGAAGCGATCTTTCTCGGGATCTATCTCTATGGATGGTCTCGCATCTCCCCTCGCGCGCACTTTGTCGCCGGTTTGATCGTTGCGGCGAGTGGGATCGCGTCCGCCATCTTCGTCGTCGCGGTCAATGCATGGATGAACGCGCCCACCGGCTTCGATCTTGACGACGGACGGTTTGCCAATGTCCGGCCCTTAGTCCCGCTTTTGCATCCGCTTGCTTTTCATGAAACCTTGCACATGCTGCTCGCGGCCTTCGCCGCGACCGGATTTCTCGTGGCCGGCGTCCATGCGTTTCTCCTGCTGCGTCATCCGTCGAGTCGATTCCATTGGAACGCGCTCGCCATCGCGCTGGTGGTCGGCGGTATTCCCGCCCTCCTTCAACCGTTGAGCGGAGACTTCATCGCTCGCTCGGTCGCCGATCATCAGCCGGCGAAGCTGGCTGCGATGGAAGCCCTCTTCGCCACTGAAACCGGAGCGAATTTCGTGCTCTTCGGGCTTCCGGATGCTTCCACACAAACCGTCGATTATGCGGTGATCATTCCAAACGGATTGAGCCTTCTCTTATATGGAGATCCTCAGGCGGTGGTTCCAGGGCTCGACCGGATTCCCCGCCAAGATTGGCCACCCGTGGCCGTCACCCATGTGGCTTTCCAACTGATGGTGGTCTGTGGGCTGATCATGGCGGGAGTGGCTCTCTGGGCCGGGTGGCGTGGGTGGAAAGGACAGTTGGAAAAAGACCGCCCGCTCTTGCGAACGTTGATCATCACGGCTCCATTGGGATTCATCGCCATTCAGGCCGGGTGGGTCGTGACCGAGGTGGGACGTCAACCGTGGATCATCCAAGGACTCATGCGCACGTCGCAGGCCGTCACGCCTATGCCGGGCCTTTGGATCCCAATGGTGACGTTCTCGGCCTTGTATGCCGTATTGGCCGGTGTCGTCGTCTGGGCTATCTGGCGCCACATTGCGGCCGCAGCGGCTGTCTCCCCTGCGCAGAAATTGAAAGGAAAGCGGCTGAACGATGCCGTCGTATGAGCTCATGGTCGCCGCGGCGCTGGTCGGCGCCCTGACCTTCTATCTATTGTTCGGTGGAGCCGATTTCGGGGCCGGAATCTGGACTCTCTTTGCGATGGGCCGCCAAGGACAGTCTCAACGCGCGCTGATCGATCAGGCCATCGGTCCTATTTGGGAAGCCAACCATGTGTGGCTCATCATCGCCGTCGTGATTCTCTTTACGGCTTTCCCGCCGGCCTTTGCCGTGATTTCCATCAGACTGCATATCCCGCTGACTCTGATGCTGATCGGGATCGTGCTGCGAGGCACTGCCTTCGCCATTCGAACACACGACATTTCGTCCCGTCCTGACGGATTTACCGGAGCACCCGTGATTTGGCACCGAATATTTGCCTGGTCCAGCTTGCTCACCCCTACCATGCTGGGCGTCGTCCTTGGAGCGATCGCATCGGGGCGCGCCGCCGGACCGACCGACACCATCAGAGAAACATTCGTCGATCCTTGGCTTGGGCCATTTCCCATCGCCGTCGGCCTCCTTACGACGGCGTTAGTGGCCTATCTGGCATCGGTATACCTCATCATGGAGAGTCGGGATCCGTCCCTGAGCCGTGTCTTTCGCTTCCGCGCCGTCACGAGCGGGATGCTCGTCCTCGTCTTGGCAGCCATCGCCCTCTTCCTTACGGGAGAAGGAGCGCCGGAAATCCATCGGGGCCTGCTGAGAACGGCGTTGGGTCGCGCGACCGTGGTGACCACGGCGGTGATTCATCTCGCGGCCCTCTGGGCGCTGGTCACGCAACGTGATCTTCTGGCTCGATTTCTGGCGGGGGGCGGAGCGGTCGCCGTTCTGTGGGGCTGGGCTTTATCGCAGTATCCATATCTTGTCGAGCCTTCGGTCACCATTTACGATGCAGCCCCGTCCGGAACACTGGATATTTTGCTGGCGAGTCTGCTTTTGGGATCGGTCGTCCTTCTCCCTTTTTTGTTTTACTTGTACACCTTGTTCAAAGGTGACGCACTCTCGCGCTCCGCAATTCAAGAGTTGAAAACAACTTCAGGGTCGTTATGGTGACATTTATCGCCGCCGGCTTATTACTCGGAATCATCATCGTGGGGTTGTACTTCTTCGGCGCGTTCAAGTCCCCATACATCGGCCTCCCGTTTTTCCGTTTGGCCCTTTACCTCTTGTTGATGCTGCTTATGCTGGCACTCTGGTATGGAGGGCGAGAACGGCCTTACGAAGCATACGATTCAACGGTCAATACACGGTAAGCCCCCGCATCAATGATCAGTGGGCTGGGTGAGGTTGTCGGCTGATACGTCGATTTCCTGAACAATCGCATCGTGCAGCTGGTCGACCGCCGAATCTTTTGGAAGGACGATGGCGGCGCCGGCTCGCTTCATCAAGTCACTGTTATGGTCTCCGGTGTTGACCGAGATCCCGATCACAGTCGTCTCGGGCCAGTGAGTTTTGATGTGTGTCGTGGCGTCGATCCCATTCATTCTCGGCATATTGATGTCCATGACCACCACGCGTGGACGTAGGTCCCCGACGAGCTTGACCGCCTCGGCGCCATCCCGGGCTTCCGCGATGATGTGAAGATCGTCATAGGTTTCCAACACGGAACGAAGACCCTGCCGTACCATCGCGTGATCATCCACAAGCAAGACTTGCACCATGATTTATCCCTTATTGTTACAGACTCCGCTCCTCGACACACTGCTCTGAGGCGGCCTTGGGGTTCCTTCCCAACGGCACGACCGCGCCGTATTCGAGGTTATTTTGGTATACAAATTTTGAGAGGAGGCCGCTACTAGGGAATCCCGCAGTATGCCGCGCCCGCGTCATGCTGCCGGGGCGCAAGCCGATCCACTGTCCGCCGATCGGCTATACACTGATTCTTCGAGCTATAACGCGCCCCCTGTTCAAGGAAGCGGCAAAGTTCGGTGACGTCTTTTCAGCTCGATCATACGCAGCCTTCCATCGACTGCGACTCGGTTGAAGGGCTCCCGACTTGTAGCATGCTTGGAACATGAGCGCCGGCTCCAGATGCGGGAGCTCGACTACTTCTTCACTGCTTCCTGAATCGCACCGTACAGCTGTTCTACGGCGGCTTCTTTGGTGAGCAAAATCTTCGCCCCGGCATTCATCATGGCGGTTCGGCTGCCGCTGTCTGTGTCGACGGACAGCCCAATGATGATGAGTTCGGGATGCCGGGACTTTATCTTCGCCGTGGCTTCTATTCCATTTTTTTTCGGCATATTGATGTCCATGATCACCACGGCCGGCAGTAATTTCTCCACGAGAGACTCCGCCTCCTCCCCATCGCTTGCTTCTCCCACCAATTCTATGTCCTCATATGTCTCCAGCACCGCCCGCAACCCTTGCCGGATCATGGCATGATCGTCCGCCAA
>NZ_JBLYIG010000067.1:0-4001 GCF_049222245.1 Nitrospira sp. BLG_2
AGACCGATGGAAAACGTAAAGGTCGTGGCCCTTGCGAACTGGTTGCTGACGACCGACAAAGCAGCGAAAGTCGAGGTCATTGGTGGGAACTTCACCCTTGAATTCGAGCCCGGCGATGTCCCAATACGTGCGTCAGAGACCGCGGCCGGTTCGATCACACCTTCAATTCGAGTGCGAGTCGTCGATCCGGTCGGGCGCCAATTGAGTTCCGATCGAGAAGCCTTCCTCACGCAAGACAACATCGACATGGGCGATATCACCGTTCTTCGCGCGGACGCCGAGGGACTGCTCGTCACCAATCGCACCGGACAGGCAAAGTTCGTAAGCGATGGCAATGCCGTCAAACTACTCATCGATGGCGAAGAAGCATTTGGACGAGTCGCGGATGAAATCAAACTCGCTACGAGCTCGATCAACATGACCCAACTGTTCTTCGGCGTGCCGAAGGAGTTTCACCCGCGGAATGAGGATCTAAATCCTGAAAAAAACGAGCCCTTTGAGAAAGCGGAGCTGGTTTTCCGGTTCGACAAAAATAGGCCGATCGAGACCGTCGAAGCCTTGCCAGAAACTCTGGCTAACAAACCTAGAACGGGCGACGAGCGACCCGAACGACTACTGATCAATGCGCTGGTGGACCCTAACAAAACCACAACCGTCAGAATCCTCATGAACGAGCTAGGACTTGGATTTCCAGAAGGCATCTTTTGGCTAACAGTCCTCACGCCATTGGCCGCCCTTCCAGTGGCTGTTGTTGGATTGCCGGTAGCGAACGCCGTTCTGGGCTTAATAGGAGTGGGCGTCGCATTCTTCCCCGTATTTCTCGCTGCGACCCTGGGCCTGGCCATCTTCGAGTTCTTCAAGATCAGATCAATCCTCAACGGGCTCTCAGATGTCGATGAGTTGAAGAAATACTTTCGCCCAGGTTTGCCCGCAGACGATGCAGAGCGATTGTTCATCCGTGGTTTCAAACAAAGAGCGCCGGACCAAGGCGTGCAGCATTGCAAGATGGTGATTGTGGACAACGATCGTGCGGTGGTGCTTGGGTCACCTTTCTCACAGCGATACTGGGATACATTGCAACACCGGATTGTGGAGCCGCGTCGAGGTGAAAACACTGCAGACATGGTCCATGACCTGAGCATGGCCGTTGTGGGACCTGCCGCTCGTGACCTGCTCAAATCCTTTCATCTGTACTGGAATGAAGACCTCTCGGAGTCCGAGGAGCTCAAGGCGTTGCCCGAGAACATTCCTTCCAACACGCAGACCACAGGAGAGGACGCCGTGGCGAAACTGCAGGTCGTGCGCACCATGAGCGGCAAGCGTTTCAAAAAAGGACTCAAAGAACTCAATGGCGCGAGTGAAAAAGGAATTCTCGAAGGGTATCTGCGGGCCTTCGCTGCAGCGAAGCACTACATCTACCTTGAGACCCAATACTTCACCGACAGCGTGATTACAGACGGCTTGGTTGCGGCGTTGAAGGCGAACAAGAACCTCGAGCTCATACTCGTCGTTCCGATCAAACCCGACTTGCCTACCTATCCCGCTCGGCAGGGGAAGCGAATCGAACAGCTTAGGAATGCCGGAGGCCCACGAGTAGGCGTCTTTACTCGTTGGAGTTATGACAAGCGTGAAAGCGGCCGGCCGTGGGTCGCTCCGGTTTACATTCACGCGAAGGGCGCCGTCATAGACGATTCGTGGGCCACCATCGGTTCGGCAAACCTCGATGGTCTATCGCTCGACTACAACTTGCTGCTTAGTCCACTGGTCTTTGGCGAAACGACTGCGTGCGAACTCAACCTAAACATTCTTCCAACGACCCCAGGAACTATCACAACATTCGCCCAGCTCATGCGACGCAGGCTGTGGGCCGAGCATCTTGGAATTCCGAAAACCGGGCCACCCAATGCAAACGATTCTTCGTTGATGCATGGCCCCGATCACAAGTGGCTCGACACACTCTGGCGCCCCGCCGCACTGAGTGCGCTTCAGCATATTAGAGAGGCTAGACGCGAAGACTTACCAGGGTTTGTGCTTGAGTATCCGAAGGAGGACGGAGGATGTCTTGACACCCCGCGTAAGCACCTCGCCGCTCTTCTCGAAGTCAAGCTCAACGTGGCAACATCGAAAATTCGTCCGATCACCGGATCGCGAGGGTTCACCTTCCCTACCGGGAAGTGGAGGAAAATGCCCGAGCGCGAGGACATCAAGCAGTGAGCGCTGAAAAAACATTGCTGGCAGGAATCGGTTCGGCGTTGACGATCGCGGGATCGATCGCCAAATTCACAGATGGACCCCGTCTGTTGCTCGCCAAGCTCGGTTGGGATCTGCCGCCAGGAGTTGAAGACATCGGTCTTGCCGGGCTGGATATGGAGCGTGTGGGCGTTCAGCTCACGAAGTGGTCGGATCTCGCTCGCGACCCCGTAGCGGCAGCTGAAGATCAGGCCCTTGCGCTCGCTCAGCTCGCGGATGCAGTGTTCGATGTAATCGGCGAATTACGCCACCTTCGGCTTGAAGCGCCACAAGAATATCTGGATCGTAGCCGCATCAAGGACGAATTTCTTACGCGGCTTTTTGATCTTTATCTGATCCAATCGACAGCAATCGCTTCGCCACCCGTCTTCGATGTCGCGGCGTTGCTCGGATGGTTTGAATTGAAAAGGCTCGATGCCGACCCGGCAAAGTTTCAAGTGCCTCACATCCGCCATGTCGTGCACTGGGATCGCGTCCCAAAACTGTTCACAGATCCGACGGGCCTCTTTCGTGAAACTTACGGCTGGGGCACACCGGCATTCGACCCGGACACGTTGGTGATCCGTATCGGCGCAGTACTTCAACATATCGCCGCGGAGGTCAGACATCGCAAGTTGCCGGGGATTCCCCTGGCGCGAATGCACGGGAGTCCATCGGCCGATCACCCGCCGCAACTCCAACTGTTGCTCCCGTTGCTGGGCTCGGCCGGGCCGCTCTCAGGCGAAGCCGGAATCTCGGTGTTTGGACTGCCTCCTACGAGTGTCGGCGGTGTTGACGGCGGGCTCGGTCTGGCGCCGTATGCGGAAGGTGCCGCCGCGATTCGACTGCCTTTATCCTCGATCATCTCGGTGGGGATGTCAGCCAAGGCTGATCTCGGGAGTGGAATCGCCCTCGTGTTTCGACCCGACAAAGATCCGGCCTTGCATACCAATCTCAATAAAGCGCAGGCCGCTGTTGGTGGCGCAGGCGCCGAGATCAACCTTGACCTGACGCTGGCGATGCCGACAACCGCGCCGCCGATGACTCTGATATCGGCTGGAGGAGCAACGGTCGAAGCCACGTCAATCGCGGTTTCGGTTGGCGCGCTGGTAGACAACGGGCGGACTGATGCCATCGTTCGTCTCGAGCTCAAGGGTGGCAAGCTTACCGTCAAACCGGAGGATGTGCCGTTCCTCGGCTCGGTATCGGATGATGGTCTCACGGTCGATGCGGATGTCGATGTGTCATGGTCTCACCGCAACGGAGTTCGACTGAGTGGTCGGGCTGAGCTGAAGATCAGCCAAACGTTGGGCCGCACGATCGGACCCGTCACCATTGACGCACTGCACCTCGCGTTAGCAACCCAGGATGCAGGCATTTCGCTCTCCGCCGGCGTCGGTGTGTCGGTAAAAATCGGTCCGGTAGTGCTCATCGTGGACCAGCTCGGTATGCGGGCGGCCATCACACCTGGACCAGGCAGTCTGGGTTCCGCTGATCTCACGATTCGGCCTGTTCCGCCAAGTGGAGTCGGTCTTGCGATCAACGCTCCGGGCGTTGTCGGTGGCGGCTTTTTGCGGTTCGAGGTGGAGAAACACGAATACAGCGGTGTGTTGCAACTTGAGATCGCGGAGAAGATCGCCGTCAACGCCATCGGCCTGCTCTCCACCCGCCTTCCCGACGGCAGCCAAGGCTACTCACTCGTGCTGATTCTCTTCGTCGAGCGGTTTACCCCCATTCAACTGGGCTTCGGCTTCACCCTGACCGGCATCGGG
>NZ_JBLYIG010000068.1:0-13076 GCF_049222245.1 Nitrospira sp. BLG_2
TGCCGATGACGCAATCGTCCTGGACCAAGCCCTGAAAGGTTACGTCAAAGTCAGCGGGGTAACCGGCAACCTCAACAGCATCGGTTCGGACACGCTCAACAATCTCATGACGCTCTGGGCCGAAGGATTTCGCAAGCAATACCCGACTGTCAAAATTCAAATCGAAGGCAAGGGATCAAGCACCGCACCTCCTGCTCTAATCGAGGGGACAGCCCAATTGGGGCCGATGTCTCGGGCGATGAAAAACACCGAGATCGATGCCTTTGAAAGAAAGTTCAGATATAAGCCCGCCGCATTTCCTGTCGCCATTGACGCACTTGCCGTCTATGTCAACAAAGATAACTCAGTTCAAGGACTCACCATGACGCAGGTCGATGCGATCTTTTCCAAGACGCGCCGACGTGGCGCTCCGGAAAACATGGAACGATGGGGTCAACTTGGTATCACAGACGAAGTGGGGGCTTCTCCGATCAGTATATATGGCCGTAACTCTGCTTCCGGCACGTATGGATTTTTTAAAGAGTATGCGCTCAAAAATGGCGACTACAAGGACGAGGTCAAAGAGCAGCCGGGCTCTGCATCCGTAGTGCAAGGTATCACGGAGGATCAAGCAGGTATCGGTTACAGTGGTATCGGTTATGTAACATCCGGCGTGCGAGTTCTTCCACTGGCGGAAAAAGAAGGTACACCCTTTGTCGCCCCTACACAGACGAATGCCATGAATGGGTCATATCCCCTTTGGCGGCATCTGTTGATCTACGTCAACAAAGCGCCGAACAAGCCGCTTGATCCGCTCGTGAAGGAATTCATTAAGTTTATTTATAGCAAAGAGGGGCAATCCATAGTCATCAAGGATGGGTTCTTTCCGCTCCCGCAGTCTGTGATCGAAAAGGAATTGGTAAAGGTCGAATAGTGTTCAATTCGGGTGTCGGATACGGGTAGGTCTCTAACCAAGAGGGATCATGATCGCGTGAGACGTGCAAGACTGGAACGGTGGAGTGACAATCTTAAGGTTAGAGTATGAGCGTGCCGCCGCTTACTCCAATACCAGTGCTTCAAGGAGAGCCCTCCCGAAATCAGGGTTCAACACCGACCGCGGCTTTTGTAGAGGGAATGTTCACTCGGCGCCAGATCAGATCAATTGCTGACGGGATCGCCAGCTTCATTATCAAGACTGGTGGCATCAGCATTATCCTGTGCATTCTTGGAATGTGTGCCTTCCTCGTTAAGGAAGTCATCCCGCTCTTTCTTCCGACCCAGGTGACACCGACCGAACCGATTTCTCTTTCTCCCCTTGAGCGTCCAGCGACCGCAGCTCTCATTGGCGTAGACGAATATCAAGAGCTCGCCTATGTATTGCGCGGGGATTCATTGGAGTTTGTCTTCATAGGGGAAGGCCCAGCGGCTATATCACGTATACCTTCACGGGGTTTGTTGCCGGATGGATCTGTCACGGCGTTAGCACGGGCGTTGGGGAAGGGGCACAATCTTGCCATGGGGACGGAAGACGGACGTATCATTCCGGTGGCGATAGAGTTTACGCAGGACTTCCAAGGCAGCGAACGCTCAATCGCTCCATCTGTTAGGATCGGAACTCCGATTGCTGCTACGCCGACTCCGCAACCAATCACTGAGTTGGCCTATCAGAGCACGGACTCGGAGGTGCGGATGGCCGCCCTGCTCCAAGACCAGCATCTCTGGCTGACGACAAACCGAACCGTCTCCCTCCCCGATGGAACCATCGCTGCTTCCGCTACACAGGTCGATCTGACGTCCAGCATCCCGGATCGTGTGACGGCGTTCACGCTCGCGAGTCGTGCCGACATTCTTTTGGTCGGAACAGAAGAGGGAAAATTATATCAGTTCGATATTCGGGAAGCGGCACATCCTACTCTAGCAGAGACGGTCCAGGTTTCCGAAAAGGACAAGGCCGTAACGGCGCTTGCCTACTTGATGGGGGACCGGAGCGTCGTGGTTGGCACCGCCTCGGGACAGGTTTCTGTATGGACGCCGGTCCGGGAGCATCCGGGAACCAATCTGACCCGCATGATGGCTATCCATCGGTTCGCTTCTCACAAGAGCGCCGTCACCGACATCACTATTTCACAACGTGATAAAGGATTTATCACCGCCGATACTGGAGGAGGAATCCGGCTCCACCATTCGACTTCTGAACAAACGTTGCTTGTTCTCACTCCACAGCAGGGAGCGCTTCGAAATACCTATTTTTCTCCGAAGGCCGACGGCTTGGTGAGCCTAACCGAGGACAATCGACTGATCCATTACCATATTGCGAATCCCTATCCTGAAATCACCTTAGCGACGTTGTTTTTGCCAGTGATGTATGAGGGCTATGAACAACCGAAACTGGTGTGGCAGTCCTCAAGCGGCTCAGACGACTTTGAGGCCAAGTTTAGCTTGACGCCGCTCATCTTTGGGACGATTAAAGGCACCTTCTATGCTGTGCTTCTAGCGGTGCCGTTGGCTATATTAGCCGCGATCTACACCGCCATGTTCATGCATCCTGATTATCGAGCCAAAATCAAGCCGACGATTGAAATCATGGCGGCATTACCCACGGTGGTCCTCGGATTTCTGGCCGGACTTTGGTTTGCCCCGGTTCTGGAGCGGAATTTTCCGGCGATGACTGGGATGATGCTGGTGATTCCGTTGGCCATCCTCATTGCTGCCCTGCTGTATGTGATGGTGCCAACCTCCCTTCGGCATCGAATCCGGCCTGGTGTCGAGGCATTACTCATGATGCCGGTCATCATTGCCGTTGTCTGGGGGTGCCTGGCGACGAATGCCTGGTGGGAATCCTTCTTATTCGATGGTCACTATAAGTCGTGGCTTCAGACCCATCTGGGCCTAAATTATGACCAGCGGAATGCCATCGTTGTCGGTGTCGCCATGGGGTTCGCCATCATTCCCATCATTTACAGTATCTCGGAAGAGGCTCTGACAAATGTTCCTAAGAATCTCATCGCCGGCTCCTTGGCGCTTGGCGCCACGCGCTGGCAGACGCTGGTGTATCTCGTCCTTATCTCTGCCAGTCCGGGCATCTTCTCGGCATTGATGATCGGGCTGGGTCGGGCGGTGGGAGAGACCATGATCGTCCTGATGGCGACCGGTAATACACCCATTATGGACTGGAGTATTTTCAACGGTTTTCGAACACTCTCCGCGAATATCGCGGTCGAAATTCCTGAAGCGCCGCATGGGGGAACCCTGTATCGGACGCTCTTTCTTGCGGCGCTGCTTCTCTTTGTGGCGACTTTTCTGCTTAACACGGTCGCGGAACTGATTCGACAGCGGCTCAGGGAGAAATATAGTCAATTCTAGACAAACGAGTTTTCGTAAACCCAGGTTCCGGACCTGATTGAGGACCTATTGTCGTGCGTCAGATACGGCTCTCCCGGAGAAGAGAGATTCAATGAAAAAGTGGGTCAGGCAATTCATGGCAAGTGGAGAGCTTTTCATTTGGGCCTGTGGGGCGGGGCTTTCTCTTTCGTTGCTCATGATCGCCGGACTTCTGCTGCTCATCCTCATCAATGGGTTTGGATATTTCTGGCCGTCTGACCTCGTCGAATTGTCCCTGAAGGATGGAAAACACCTAATCGGGCAGTTGGCAGGCGAAGAAGTGAGTCCGAAAGGAATTCCCCGAATACGGATGAAGATCGGCAATCGTGATGTATACGGGCTTGACTATCGGTGGATCGACACCGACCAAATCGTCGAACGAGCCGCACCGGCCGATCTCGTGATGGTGGAACGGCGCGAGTGGGGCAATTTTTATGGTCGTCTCCGGACGCTCGTCAAGGAAGATCAACCAGTCATCGAGGGCGGAGAAGCGGTCTGGAGATCTCTCCCGGCTCTCCTTCGCCAGGCAGAATCGAGTGAGGCGGAGAGTCCATACACGCTGCTCGTCGCCGATGCCAATGGCAAAGAAAAGTCCATTGGAGTGGGTCAAATCTTGCGGGTCTTGCGCCCCAACGACCTTTCGACTTTGGAAAAGCTCTGGGTGTATATCGGCAACGTTTGGATGGTGCTGACGGCTGAGCCACGCGAAGCCAATACAGAAGGAGGAATCTTCCCGGCAATTTTTGGTACGGTCATGATGGTGATCATCATGAGCTTCGTCGTGACTCCCTTCGGCGTGATCGGGGCTTTATACCTGAGGGAATATGCTCGCCAGGGGGTCATCGTGCGAACGGTTCGTATTGCCGTCAATAATCTCGCCGGCGTGCCCTCGATCGTCTTCGGCGTGTTTGGTTTGGGGTTCTTCGTTTATGGCGTCGGCGGTACGATCGATGCCCTGTGGTTTCCCGATCGGCTGCCGACCCCGACATTCGGCACAGGTGGCATCTTATGGGCCTCACTCACATTGGCGCTTTTGACCGTTCCCGTCGTCATTGTCGCAACGGAGGAGGGACTGGCAGCCGTGCCGCGAGAATACCGGGAAGGGTCGATTGGTTTGGGCGCGACCAAGTGGGAAACAATATGGCAAGTGGTGCTTCCCACGGCACTTCCTGGCATTCTGACCGGCCTGATCCTTGCCATGGCTCGCGCCGCCGGAGAGGTCGCTCCGTTGATGCTGACAGGTGTGGTGAAATTGGCTCCCGCCATGCCGATCGATGGGACCTGGCCTTTCCTGCATTTGGACAGAAAGTTCATGCACCTGGGCTTTCATATTTACGATGTGGGATTTCAATCGCCGAACGTCGAGGCGGCCAAACCCATGGTCTATGTAACCACATTGGTGTTAATTCTTGTCGTCGTGACACTTAATCTCACGGGTGTCGTTTTGCGAAATCGAATGAGGAGGAAATATGCTGGATCAGCAGTATGACGTGAAGTCCAGTATTCCAACCCTGCCACCGGCTGTTTCCTCATTGGAGATGGAGAGCATGGATTATCATGATTCTAGCCTGCAGCCTCAGGCCAGTCCTTCGGGGAAACCAAAGCTCCGGATACAGGGCTTTAACTTCTATTATGGACCGGTCCAAGCCCTGTTTAAAATCGACATGGATATTCCCGAAAACCAAGTGACGGCGTTCATTGGGCCGTCCGGGTGCGGGAAATCCACATTACTACGCTGCATGAACCGCCTTAATGATCTCATCGAGGGAGCTCGACATGAGGGGAATATCCTTATTGATAACGTGGATATTTTCAATCCCATGATCGACATCACGGACCTTCGAAAACGAGTAGGAATGGTCTTTCAAAAATCCAACCCCTTCCCGAAATCAATCCATGAAAATGTGGCATACGGCCCGCGGTTGCAAGGATTGAAGAACCGGACAATGTTGGAAGAGATCGTCGAAAGAAGTCTCCGAGGGGCGGGCCTTTGGGAGGAAGTGAAGGATCGACTTCACAAGAGCGCACTCGGTTTGTCGGGAGGTCAGCAGCAGCGGCTCTGCATTGCACGAGCTCTCGCCGTCAAGCCGGACGTCCTCCTGATGGATGAACCCTGCTCTGCGCTCGACCCGATCGCCACCGGGATTATCGAAGAATTGCTGTTTTCCCTGAAGAAGGAGTTGACCGTCGTCATTGTGACGCACAACATGCAGCAAGCCGCGCGGGTGTCGGATTGCACGGCGTTCATGTACCTCGGGCAATTGATCGAATTCGGCCTCACGAAACAGCTGTTTACGAATCCTTCGAAGAAGCAGACGGAAGACTACATCACTGGACGATTCGGGTGACACGATGGTTCAACAACGACATTTCGACGACGAACTTGCGGAATTAAAAGGGAAGTTACTGCAAATGGCCGGTCTTGCCGAAGATCAGATCGACAAGGCTTTGGCGTCTCTGATTACACGCGACGCCGCTCTGGCTTGCCGAGTAATCGAACGGGACCACAAAGTCAACGCAATGGACGTGGAAATCGACGAGGCCTGTATCGAGTTGCTGGCGCTCCATCAGCCCGCTGCACATGACTTGCGCTTGGTAACGACAGCGATGAAGCTTTCCACCGAGCTCGAGCGCATCAGCGACCTAGCCGAGAGTATCTGCGAGCGCGCAATTGAATTGAACGAAGAGCCCCAGCTCAAACCTTATATCGACATTCCAAGGATGGGGAGCCTCGCGCGGGTGATGGTGAAGGAAAGTATTGATGCCTTCGTCAAAGAGGATGCCAAGTTGGCTAGAAAAGTAATCGTAGATGATGATTTCGTCGATGATTTGATGGAACAATTGTTCAGAGAGCTGCTCTCGTTTATGATGGAAAACCCACACACGATTTCCCGCGCTATTCGATTGAGCTTTATCGCAAAGTCTCTAGAGCGAGTGGCCGACCATGCGACCAACATCGCCGAGCTGGTGGTCTACCTGGTGGAAGGCAAGATTATTCGACACACCTCACCCACGGTTCCGTCTTAACACCCTGATTCATCCCTTCCGGGGCGTGCATATGACCAGAAGCATGAATGCCCGTTTGTTTGAAATGACCCTCTCCCTGTGTTAGCATCCACCGCATGGGTGCCACCACCTCGGCGAAGCGGAGAGAAACCCGCCGTGCCGCGCCTCCCTCTCCACATATTCAGCGCGAAGTGATCGGCGTCATCTTGATCGCGCTGAGCTTGCTCATGCTTTTGAGCCTTCTGTCATTCGTGCCCGGGGAGGCGGAAATCGTGGCGGACGGTGCATCGGGTACCAACCCGCCTCGAAATCTGATCGGTTCATTCGGCGCTCTGTTGGCCGGCGCTTTTTTTTATGGCATCGGTGGAGCGGCCTATCTCTTTCCCGTGCTGCTGGGACGGTTGGGATTCCGCTGTTTCTCTCAGGTCCCGGTGAGCCTCAGGCTGCGAACAGCCGCCAGTTCCCTCGCCGCAGTCTTCTTTTTGAGTGCCTTCCTGCATCTTGAAACGGTGGGGATTCCGACGCTGACCAGCGGGATGATTTCCCGAGGGATGGCCGGTGGCGTCGTCGGCCAGACCATCGCCGAGGGACTCCGTGCCGTCTTTGCCGGAACCGGGGCCCATATTCTGATTATTGCGGGATTTCTTGTGTCTCTCCTCCTAACAACGCCGCTGTCATTGGCTGAAGCTGTGCGTCGGATGCCGGAACGTTGGGCCACTCTCCGTGAAGGAGTGGCCGCGGTGATGCCAGAGCGATCGATTGAAGTTCAAAAGGAAACCAGCACTCGACGGTCACGGGCTAGGTCATCGAGGTCAACCGATGTCATTCTGGAGGATGAGTCAGTTGCTGAACGGATCGAGGAGTCGGAGCCGACCTCGACACCACGGACGCCAGTCATCCAGCCATTCCCTGTTACAACCCCAACACTGGAGACACAAACGACTGAGCCGGAAGCGGTTGTTCCGACGGCTGAGCCCGGGGACTATCTGCTGCCTGACCCGGAGGTGTTGTTAAGCGATCCCTCCGGACCGATGGATCGGATGTCGGATGAAGAGTTAAAAGCACAGTCCGAGGTCTTGTCACGGGCATTGATGAGTTTCGGCATTGATGGCATTGTGACGGAAGTGAGGCCAGGTCCTGTCGTGACGATGTACGAATTTGAGCCTGCGCCCGGCACGAAAGTGGCCCGCATTGTGAATTTGGCTGATGACCTTGCGTTGGCGCTCAAGGCGACGAGTTTACGGATCGTGGCGCCGTTGCCGGGGAAATCGGTGGTCGGGATCGAGGTGCCGAACCGGTCGCGAGAGACGGTCTCGCTGAAAGAGGTCGTCATGAGCGATGCCTTTCGCCGAGCAAAATCTCGACTGACACTGGCGTTGGGCAAGGATATCTTCGGTGCCCCGATGACGGCCGATCTGAAGACGATGCCGCATCTCTTGGTAGCCGGTGCGACCGGTGCCGGGAAGAGCGTCAGTTTGAATACGATGTTGCTCAGTCTCCTCTTTTCCGCCAAGCCGAGTGAAGTGAAACTCTTGCTTATCGACCCCAAGATGCTCGAGTTTCAATCGTATGAGGGCATTCCCCATCTGTTGCGACCGGTTATTACGGAGCCAAAATCCGCCGCGAGAGGCCTGGGGTGGGTCGTTGCTGAAATGGAGCGGCGGTACAAGCTGCTGGCTGAGGCCGGCGTGCGGAATATCGATGCGTACAATCGAAAAGTCGCCGGTCTGCATGAGATGCTTGCCGAAAGCAATCCAGCGGGCGTCGAGCAGACAGAGCTTCCGATGCGGTTTCTCTCAGAAGAAGAGCGGCTCTCTGCCGGTGAAACATCGATCGCCGAGGGCGAGCGTGGTTGCATGCAGCCGAAACCGACGCCGCCGGAACCGTTGCCTTTTATCGTCGTCATGATCGACGAGTTGGCGGATCTGATGATGGTTGCTCCAAAGGATGTGGAGGACAAGATCGCGCGACTCGCACAGATGGCACGGGCTTCCGGCATTCATCTGGTGCTGGCCACTCAACGCCCATCCGTCGATGTGCTGACCGGCTTGATCAAAGCGAATTTTCCGGCACGGATCGCGTTCCAAGTATCTTCGAAGACCGACTCACGAACCATTCTCGATGCGAACGGGGCGGAAGCTCTACTCGGCCGAGGCGATATGCTGTACCTGGCCTCCGGCACCGGCCGCCTTGCGCGTCTGCACGGATCCTTTGTATCGGACGACGACGTCCGCTCGGTGGTGGAGTATGTAAAAAAGCAAGCGTCTCCCATCTATAATCAAGAACTGCAGTCGCTCAAGTTGGAAGAGGCGGCGGAAGAAGAGGCAAAAGATGAAGTGTACGAGCAGGCCAAGGACCTGGTGCTGTCGACCGGACAAGCTTCAGCTTCGTTGATTCAGCGGCGGCTGCGAGTCGGTTATCCTCGTGCGGCGCGCATGATCGAACAGATGGAATCGGAAGGTATCGTGGGCGCGGCAGGACGTGATGGGCGTCGAGAGGTGCTTGGTCGGCGCGGCCCGGTCGGCGCGGCGGAGGCATGATGCGTTGGTGGCTTGCCACTCCATTGAGTATCCTGCTCATTTTGCCCGCCTGGGCGGCTGATGGGCCGATTGATGAAAAGGCGTTACGGGAAGTCCGCGAAACCGTCAAACAACTGCAAGCGCGATACGAGAAAACGAAGGATATGCAGGCCGACTTTTCTCAGAAAACCAAGATTGAGGGGTTTGAGCGGCCTGTGACATCTGCCGGCAAGGTGTATATCAAAAAGCCAGGCCGTTTACGGTGGGACTATTTGGATCCAGCCACCGAACAAATCTATGTGAACCAGGACGATGTGAGGGTGTACGTTCCCGAACATAAGCAGGTTCTGGTCGGGAAACTGACGCAGATGGCTGCATCCAAAGCGCCATTGGAACTGTTGCAGGGGGCGGCCAAACTGGATGAGTCGTTTGAGATTGAACCTACCGCCGGAAAAGATCGGGGAATCGGGGGTACTCCGCTTATTACACTGATTCCTAAAGTCAAAGCGCAGGAATCCACCCAAAATCTTCAGAAAATCATCGTCGGGGTCTTTCCTAAAACCTACTTTATCCGCACGGTGTCACTCCATGAGATCAGCGGCAACGTCACCGTCTTTGAATTTTCGAACTTGGAACCAAACCTAGGACTAGGTAATGAGGTGTTCGACTTTAAGACGCCGTCGGATGCGGAAGTCGTCAGGGCTCCGGTGTTGAACGGGCCCTAGCCTCCAGACGAGCGCGCATCTGTGAAGGGTCACGTTGTAAACTGTGGCAGAAGAGAGAATGCCTCACAATGCCTAACGAATGACAGTTGACTAGGCTTATGGAGTGATGTGGACATGACAGCCGAAACGGGAACCGTGGTTGAAGCCGTTGATCAAGCGGTAGCAGGGTTGGATTTCGACCGACTTCACAAAGAGTATTGGGAGCAAAATGAGTTCCTGGTGATCAGACAATTCTTATCCCGTGCGTTCGTCGCCGAAGTGTTCGTTCCACAGGCGCATGGCGTGAAAGCGGACCTCAATCGGAACTACATTCCCGGCCACAAGAAAGGTGGGAGCGTCAGTTATTATACCGTGCGAGAAAAGGCTCCCAGGTTTCTTGACCTCTACCGCTCTGAGTCGTTCCGGACGTTCCTGGACCGGCTCGTGGGAGCGAAGTTGATGTTCTGTCCGGACAACGATCCTCATTCCTGCGCCCTCTACTACTACACCGAACCGGGAGATCACATTGGGTTTCACTACGATACGTCATACTATAAGGGTGCTCGCTACACGATCTTGATGGGTCTTGTTGATCGGTCAACCCAGTGCAAGTTGGTGTGCGAGCTTTTCAAGGACCACCCCACCAAGCAGCCGCGCCATCTTGAGCTGATCACCGAACCAGGCGATATGGTGATTTTCAACGGTGACAAGCTCTGGCATGCGGTCACGCCTCTTGGAGAAGGTGAAGAGCGGATTGCGCTCACGATGGAGTACGTCACCAATCCGGAGATGGGCACGGTCAAGCGGCTTTATTCAAACCTCAAAGATTCCTTCGGCTATTTCGGCTTCGCAACGGTCTTTAAGCGGGCGCTGGGCTTGAACCGATCGAAGTGATGAAAATTCGCTTCGACTTTATCGCCGGTTCCGATTCACCTCACCCTCAAGACGACGACGTGCCGATCGCCCGGTGAAGTATCCCGCATAACTCTTCTCTCTTCCACGGTTTGGCCAAGCGAGCATATGGCCGCAGAGGCCCCAGATCCCTATTTGAAGCCGTTAAGATGATCACGGGGAGTGAAGGATGAGAAACTTGGAGTTTCTCCAAAATCGAGCAGCCATCTCCGTCCGGCAATTCGAGATCAAGGAGGACTGCATTGTAAATATTCTGCTCTATGCATGAGAAAGCCTGACGACAGGTCTGTACACAGTCCACATGGAATCCTTCGAATTCCAGCAAGTCGTGCAACGCCATTGTGATATCGGGATCATCCTCGACAACCAATACGGAACGCGTCGTTCTCAGATCGATCTTGGGATTCGTATTGGGACCCAGTTCTTGAGCCGGATCTAACGCGCGCTGCGGACGATGTGTCTCACCATCCAGGGAAGAGAAGGTTGCCTGAATCGGCCAACTCGGTTTCACGGTATCGATATGAGCGTCATCAGGTCGGGCTGCGCCTCTTCCCAAATGAGGAACAACACCGGTTGCAACGACGAGCTGCAACGGTGCTGTTCTGGATGGACATGATCCCAAGAGGACATCACCTGGTAGGGAGGGGGAAACTTCCCACAACATGAGTAACCGCCAGTTCCATACCATCATGCTCCATCTTATTCAGTGGGTCCTAAACGAAATAAATGCTCAGGCTCTTGTTGATACATCAAGCAATGTCCATGCCATGATGGGTAATAGTGGACGAGGCTCGATGTAGTTGAATTGAATCGAATATAACGAAAGCAAGGATTTGTTTGCGTCCGAGACTGTATCGAACTGATACAGCGGAACTGTCTCGAGGCCTATCTCAAGGTCCCTGCAAGACTATTGATGCAGATGTTTCATGGCAGCGGCGCAGAGGACGATGAAGAAGCCCATCCAGAGGGCGGCGCGTTGGAAGGGGATGGCTTCATACGACTCTCCCTCATCGGCCTCATCGTCTGACTTGAAAATGACCGTATAGAGGAACAGCGTGAGGAGGCCCAGCACGAGGAGAAGTTTGATCATGAAGACCATGAGGTATTTGGAATGGTGCTGTATGCCTGTACCTGTTTGAGAAGTAATGACTTGATTAACGTAGTGAAGGTTCACGCCGCCGGTGAAGAGGAGGACGACCAACAACATGCCGGCGACCTTCTTATAGTGCCGGTAAAAAATATCCGTGATGGGCTTGATTTGATTCTTTGGAACGGCCTGCTGTAACCCCGGCGTGACCGCCATGACGAGGAACGCCAAGCCTCCGATCCAAATGATTGCCGAGAGCAGATGAAACCAGTGATTGACGATCGGAATGAGGATGTTGAGATCGGTCGTAATGCTCTGAAGGGTATCCATATCCTAAGACCCGTTAATCGCGAACCGTTCAGCGTGAATCGAGAGAAACTGAACAGTGGAACATGCCTCCGATTGATACGATTGACGATGAACGGTTAACGTTCAAATTTGAAAACCGGTGCATCATTGCCGAATCGCTTCTTGCGAAGTTCCTCCATCAATTCGACGGTGATGAGCTGCACGTTGTTTTCTCGAGCGTGTTTCTCCACGCCTTTTTTGACCATGGCGCGTAAGAAGTAAGGGATACGGCTCAATCTCAGCGCAGACGCTTCGTCCCATGTGACATCGGTCTCTTCCGAAACATTGAAGGCCACCTTGATCTTCTCGCCACCTTTCGGGGTGTAGAGGCACCACTGATCTTCGTCCAGCCAGTCGCCGTGATCGACATAAGGACGGGCGCGGCAACCACCGCAGATGTCGCTATATTCGCAGTCGCCGCACTTTCCTTTGAGCTGAGGATAGCGGAATGAATTGAAGACATCGGATCGTTCCCAGAGATCGACGAAGCTCTGTTGGCGGAGATTCCCCGCCGATAGCGGCATGTAGGGACAAGGTGTCAACTCGCCGTTCGGCGTCACTCGGGCGTAATTGGTGCCTGCAAGGCACCCGCCTCCCATGTATCCTGTGGCTTTGGTGATCGGAGAATTGGGATCCTTTTCATAGGCCAATCGTTTGAAGTGCGGAGCGCAACGGGCCCTGACCAGCATGCCTTTGTAATTATCCTGGCACTCAATGAGGTATCCAAGTACCTCTTCATACTGAGCGGGGGTGATATCCGTCAGCTCTTCACCACGTCCGGTGCAAACCATAAAGAACACATTCAATACGCGGGCGCCGAGTCGGTGCGCCCAGTCGACAACCTCAGGCAGTTCCGTATAGTTCATCGGCTGAGCGCTGAAATGCACCTGGAATTGGAGGCCATTTCGCTTGCTAGCTTCAATGCCGGCGACCGCCACTTCCCAGGCCCCCGGTACTCCACGAAAGGCGTCGTGCTTGGATGCCTGCAAGGAATCAATACTGATGCCCACGCCCATCACACCGATCTCGACAAGAGTCTTGGCCAGTTGGTCATTGATCAGCATCCCGTTTGTCCCAAAGACCACCATAAAGCCGAGTTTAACCGCGTAACGAGCGATGTCGAGGATGTCAGGTCTCACG
>NZ_JBLYIG010000069.1:0-9411 GCF_049222245.1 Nitrospira sp. BLG_2
GTGATCGTCCCGCACGAAGGGGATGGAATCACTTCAACGAGGCTTGCGCGACGTCAAGGACTTTGACGTCGAAGTAGAGCGTCTTGCCTGCCAGCGGATGGTTGAAGTCAAGCACGATCGTTTCGTTCTTCACTTCGGAAATCCTCGGAAATACCTTTTGCCCATCGGCAGTCTTTCCTTCCAACTGTGTTCCGACTTTTCGGGAATCAGCCGGCACCAGATTTTTGTCCACTTCCTGAAATGCTTTGGGATCAACGGTGCCGTATCCATCGGCTGGCGCGACCGTGAATTTCTTTTTCTCACCAACCGCCATCCCATCGAGCGCTTTCTCGACCCCTGGAATGATTTGGTGTCCACCCTGAGTGACTTTTAGCGGTTCTCCACCGACATTGGTATCCACGACCGATTGATCGTCCAGTTTCAGGGTGTATTCCAAGGTAACCTGTTTCCCGTTCGAAACCGTCATTGGTGTGGTTTCTTTCTTCTGGTCTCCCGCGCATGCAGCCACAGTCGAGAACAACAGCACTGCGCTCCAAGCGGACAGCGAAAACAATAGATATGGGCGTCTCATAGGGACCTCCTGTGAGAAGTGGTTCGTCAGCAGACTGGAAGGTCGCGCGGCGAATGCGCGGGGGAAAGCGATCGATTCCAGACTATGGTGACCCACGCTATCATCTTACTTCATGAGATACCACTGGTGATTCACCGAGCGTTCAACTTTGATACAGCCAGAAAATGCGATGTCTCCATCTTGAAAACGTCCGGACAAGTACTTCACCTGCCGTCATAGGCTCGCTGGATTGTTCGAAGCTCGGGCTTCGTCATGTGAAGGATGGCCTCCATCACTCGTTCGGACCTTTTCGCATCCTCGTCCCGCAGCATCTTGTCCCATTCCGGAGAGATGATTTGCCAGGACAGGCCAAACTTATCTTTCAGCCATCCGCATTGTCCCGGTTCTCCGCCATGGGAAAGCTTGTCCCACATCTCGTCGATTTCGGCTTGCGTCTCGCACTTCACCATAAAAGAGACCGCTTCGGTGAATTTGAAGACGGGGCCGCCGTTCAACGCCACGAATTCCTGGTGTTCGATCTCGAACGTGACGGTCATCACCGAGCCTTTCGGCCGTCCGGAGACCTGGGCCCCGGCTTCTCCATAGCGTGTTATGAGTCCCATCCTCGAGTTCTTGAAAATCGATACATAGAACTTCGCCGCTTCTTCGGCTTGGTCGTCAAACCACAGACAAGGGGTAATTCGTTGTATGATAGGCATTGTCTCTCTCTTTCGTCTTCACACATGGATTGGTAAGTAGGATGCGGTCACTGTCCTGGCATAGATGGTCTCCATTCCGTTCATTTCCTTCTCACCCTTGTGGCCCCGGACATCTCGAAGATCTGAGTATTGTCAGCCGCAAGCCTTTTGCGCTTCCTTCTGCAATTCGTCCGGATTCACGTCTCGAACATGCGTGGCAACCGACCAATGGTGGCCGAAGGGATCTTCGAGCACGCCGTAACGATCTCCCCAGAACATGTCGGCGACCGGCATCGTGATGTTCGCGCCGGCTGCGACCGCCTGATTGAAGACCGTATCCACATTCTGAACATAGAGGTGGATGGTGACGGGAGAACCTTTGAGCGATTTCGGCCCCAGTGTGTTGTGAGCGGGGAATTCATCGACGAGCATGATGGTGGAATCGCCGATTCGGATCAAAGCATGGACGAGCTTCCCTTCAGGTCCAGGTATTTTCCCCAGTTCCACGGCATTGAAGGCCTTCTTGTAAAATTCAATCGCATCGGCGGCGCCGGCGCACACCAAATGCGGGGTCACGGTATGCATTCCATCTGGAATCGGCTTGACTGGCTTGTTCATCGCATTCTCCTTTCGGTTGACGTTCGGTGACTTACTTCTTGGTTTCTCTGTTGCGGCTACTATCCTCCCGCCATGGCTCCCACGATCAGGAACGGCTCGCCTCCCGTGACGACGGCGTCGGGCAGGGGAGTATCCGGCGACTCATGAGAGAGGTCCTGCTCGCAGGCGAAAAAACGCACGAACGCCCGACGTTTGTGCGTAACATGATCACGGACTGTCCCACGTAACATCGGATAGCGGGTTTCAAGCGCATCGAGAATCGCACGTTGCGTCACGGGGCCGGCGACTTCCAGCGTCACTTCACCGTTGACGCGCGCCAGGGTCCGCAGATGTGCCGGGAGTACGACTCGAACCATACTTTCCCTTCAGGATAAGGTTTAGGCTAAGGTAAGAAGGCTTTCACTTCGAGACTCAAGTCTGAACCTCAGCCTCGACCTTCGCACTACAGCGTCTGCACTTCTACCGATAATACCGCCGGCAAGTCCCGTACAATCGGTTCCCAACTGTCGCCGCCATCGGCGGAGCCATAGACTTGGCCACCGGTTGTCCCGAAATAAATGCCGCAAGGATCGAGTTGATCGACAGTCATCGCGTCCCGCAGAATATTGACATAACAATTCTCTTGCGGCAGGCCTTTTGTCAGCGCATCCCATTCGTCTCCTCCTGTACGGCTGCGATACACGCGCAGCTTCCCTTCCGGTGGATAGTGCTCGGAGTCACTCTTGATCGGCACGACGTAGACCGTATTCGGTTCGTGGGCATGAACGACAATCGGAAATCCAAAATCGCTCGGCAAGTTGCCGCTGATCTCGTGCCAGGACTCGCCGGTATCGACGCTCCGCAGCACGTCCCAGTGCTTCTGCATGAACAGCACGTTCGGGCGCGATGGATGCATGGTGATATTGTGTACGCAGTGGCCCACATCTGCGTCCGGATCAGGCAACTCATATTGCGATTTCAAGCCGCGGTTGATTGCCCGCCAGGTTTTGCCGCCATCATCGGTTCTGAACGCGCCGGCCGCGGAGATGGCACTATAGATACGCTGAGGATTCGTCCGGTCCAGGAGCACCGTATGCAAGCACATTCCTCCGGCGCCCGGTTGCCACAAACTTCCTTTCACATCGCGCAGCCCGGCGAGTTCGTGCCATGTTCGCCCGCCGTCGGTCGAACGGAACAAGGCCGCGTCCTCGACGCCGGCGTAGACTGTATCGGGATCGGTTAATGACGGCTCGAGATGCCATACCCGTTTGAATTCCCATGGACGCTGCGTGCCGTCATAATGTTGGTGCGTCGTGAGCGGTTTCCCCGTTCCCGTGGAAGTATCGTAAAGAAACATGTTGCTCTCACCCTTCGGCATACCGTCGGGTCCCATGAGATCTTCGGGTTTGCTCCCGGGGGCATTCCAGGTTTTACCGCCATCATCCGAGCGTTGAATGACTTGCCCGAACCAGCTGCTCGTTTGTGATGCATAGATCCGATTCGGATCAGCCGGCGAGCCTTTGAGGTGATACAGCTCCCAACCGCCGAAGAGTGGCCCTTGCACGTCCCACCGCTTGCGAGCGCCGTCGGATGTGAGAATGAATGCGCCCTTGCGGGTGCCGACCAGTACTCGAACACTGCTCATTGCATGGCTCCTTTCTTTCGATGACCGGTTGTGATGGGCAGTTCACAGTTTCTCGTAAGCTAGTCGTCCGACGGCAAGAAAATCGACAACGCCCAGAAGGGGCACGGCAAAACTGTTCTGGGACTAGCGCATGAGATCACGCCAGGGAGCTCATAGGTCTTTAAGCCACTTCATCGCAATCTTGTTCGTGCAGACGATGTTCCGTATCCCTTCAAGATCTCCTGCCTTCGTGTGCATGTGATTGTATGGTCATTCACCATGCCCGTTGCCTGCATGTGCGCATAACAGATCGTCGATCCCACGAATTGAAAGCCTCTTTGGCGCAGATCCTTGCTCATGGCATCCGACTCCGGACTCGTTGCCGGATAATCGCCGAGTGTCCTGAGTTGGTGCACGATCGGCTTGCCGTCTACAAACCGCCAGATGTAGGCAGCGAAGCTTCCAAAGGCCTCTTGGACTTTCAGAAAGCTTCGGGCGTTGTTGATCGAGGCGAGGATTTTGGCCTTGTTCCGAATAATGCCTGGATTCGCGAGCAGCTCTTGCACTTTTCGTTCGCCATATTCCGCCACCTTCTCAGGATCGAAACGATCAAAGGCGATGCGGTAATTGCCCCTTTTCCGCAGCACGGTATACCAGCTCAGTCCGGCTTGCGCGCCTTCCAATATCAGGAATTCGAATAAGCGTCGATCGTCATGGACGGGAACACCCCATTCGGTATCGTGATAGGCCACGTAATCCGGTTTGCTCAAGTCCACCCAAGGACAACGGTGGATGTCAGGCTTTTTTCGCATGGGCTTTGAAAGTGTTGCGTTGACCGTTTACATATGGTGGATGGAAACAGTGACAACGTTCCGTCTCATGTTTGAGCACTCGCCCCGCTTGTATGCCTCGGTCGAACGATGTACCCGGTCCTTCCACCACCGTTCTTCCGCAGGACTTTCATTTCCTTCCGACAGCGGAAACCCAGGCCTGGGCGAACATTCCCGCCTCGCTCGTGCTCCACTCAAGAAGTCGTTGCGCGTGGTTTTTATGTCCCTGTTGCTCAAGCTGCAACGCCAGGTATTCACCGATGAAAGCGAGGGATGGATAGCATTCATACCTGGCGCTCATCTGAATGGCTGTGAACCCGGCTTCAGATAGGTATGCGCCAAGCTTATGGCCAATGTGAAGATCGCCTCCATTCGCCCTCTGCATCGACGTGTAAACCGAGATAGCCTCGGCCAGGGCATTCGATGGTGGCGCCACTAGTAGTCCGCCAAAATCCGGGCTACAGACTCCGATATATCCGCTGGGTTTCAGAACTCTGAAGAATTCTTTGAGAGCCTCAGCCGGTCGGGATAAATGCTCCATGAGCGCATGGCAAAAAACATGATCAAAGGAACAATCGGAGAAAGGAAGCGAATAACACGATGCTGTCTGAAAGACCACGTTTTGTATGGAGCGTTCAGCCGCGATGGCTTTTGCCATTTCAATTTGCGATTCGCCAGAATCAATCCCAGTGACGCTCCCTGGAGCGACGACCGAGGCGATGTCCAGCGTAATGGAGCCGGGACCACATCCGCAGTCCAGAATGCAGGCGCCCTTGCGGAGGTACGTGGAAAAGAATCGGCCGTGCGACTGCAGTGTGCGTTTCGACATGAAGTCGGTCGCATTTGTCGTATGGCCGGGGGTGTAAGTTTCCGAACTCATCTTTATGCCGAAACACTACCCCAGCCGCGTCCGGGCGGGAGACGGTTCCCCAGTCGAACTTCTATGACGTGGCATCTCACCATGCCTCACTGCTTGCGCGTATAGACGATCTCCAGGAACTTCGTTTCTTTTTCTTTTCCATGAGCGCCGTACATTTCGAACGTATGGTTATCGGCGTCGGCGATCCTCCAGACAGCGCGGTGTGTCATCTTCCCGCCTCCCGGTTCAGGATGCGAGCCTCGCAATGTAATGGTTTTGCCGTCCGGGCTTGCCGTGCCTTCCATGAGGAAAATACCGGTTCCCATCGTATCGATCCAGGCCGTGACATATTTCTTGGTCAGATTATCGTAGCCATCGATCCCGACGCCAGAGAATGGTTGCCCCATCATCTGGCCGGTGTATTCCTGATACAGAAATCGCCCATCGAGCAACATCTTCATCTCTGCGGTGCCGGCGGATTCCATCGGAGGCTTGCCCGGCTCCATCCATTCCTTGGTTTGCGTCGTCCAACTGCCGGCGAGACTGGCGAATAGTGTATGCGGCTCACCGGGCTGGGCTGCCTTTTGCCACATCTCCATCATGGTTTTCTCGTCCAGGTGCTTCTCGTGCTTCTTTTCCTTTGCCAACACCGGCGAGCCGGTCAGCATGAGACATACTGTGATCACTGTTAATTGTTTCAGCTGCATAATGCCCTCCTTGGGGGTTATCAAATGCTTGTTGCCACGATATGCTGTCTGTACAGTTTGAAAACATTCCGTTCAAGACGCGTCTTAGTCGGCTGGCAACTTCGTCGCCTTCGCCTCTCCTCGATTCCAGCGCCTATCTGCGTGCGCTTCACCATTTTTTAATCTACGGTAGACCGACCAGCACTTTGAATCCGCCATAGACCATCCGTTTGCAATCGAAAGGCATGTCTTTTGGATCGCACAGAGTATGGATACGCGGGTCTTTCATCACTTTGGCGTTGACGCGATCTCGGTGGGAGCGCGACTTGAACACAATGTACGCGAAGATGACCGTCTCACCGGCTTTGGCCTTAGCGTGTTTCGGAAACGGTACGCCCATCTTCGTTGTGAGATCGTCGCCGACACACTCCTTGTAGTCGAGGGCGCCGTGCTCGCGCCAGAGTTTCGCCGCTTGCTGCGCGAGGCGGCGATACGCTTTCAGATTTTTCTTTGGAACGGGCAGAACGTAACCATCGACGTATCCCATGAGCATTATCCTTTGTTATTGTCCTGCCGTGCGTTTGAGATTGGGTTCCTATGAGCGTAGCCCCGCCTTTGGGCGAGATATCTCTATTTCTTTTTGGTCGTCTCTGCTCGCAATCGTTCTTCTTGTTCCCGAAGCTCGGGCGTGAACTCGGCGCCGAAGTCGTCCGCTTCGAAGATTTGGCGAATTTCGATCTCGGATTCTCCGGGCATGGGGTTGGGGCAGCGTTTAACCCATTCGATCGCCTCTTCCTTCGATTTCACCTGCCAGAGCCAATAGCCTGCAATAAGCTCTTTGGTTTCGGCAAAGGGACCGTCGATCACGGTGCGTGTCTTTCCCGAAAATCTGACGCGCGCACCCTTCGAGCTCGGTTGGAGTCCTTCACCCGCCAGCATCACCCCCGCCTTCACCAGTTCTTCATTGAATTTGCCCATTTCGCTCAGCAGTTGTGTACTGGGCATGACACCAGCTTCCGATTCTTTTGTGGCTTTCACAATAACCATGAATCGCATATCAGCCTCCTCTGTCGTCTCGTCGTCGGTTTGGCCAATGGTTTCGTTTATCTATAGTCGAACGAGTAGGTCTGAAATCGACATTGATCTTTCAATGTTCCTCTTCCTTTCGAAAACGTTTTGTAATTTCTATACTTACAGTAAAGGCCGGCTATGAGAACACTCACGCCGCGCCCCATGTGGCGGCTGCGAGCAACGGCATCAAAACGACCACGGTCATTTCTGCGGGAAACCACATTAGGATATGCCGAATTTGCTCGTCAGCCGGCAAAGGTTCCTTTTTCGAGTGAGCCTGCTTGGTCCAACGGATTAATTGCAGAGTCGGTGAAATCGACAGGATTGTTGCTGTCGGCGGTTTCGCAAGATGCTGCATCTGCCGCACGACTGGGAGGACGTGTTTGCTCTTAGAAGAGGTCACGTGCACGTTGCTGTGCTCGGCCTATTTACACGCGAAGGAACCGTTGAACCGATGACTGAGCTGGATGCGTGAGCGTCCCATTGATTCTCACCGGTGTAAATGCCCGGTCTTCCAGTTCCTCAATCTTTCCGTGCTTCGACGACGTTGGCCGCCGGTATCTGCTGAGCGGACTCCACTGACGACCAGCCGCCTCCCAAGGCCTTGTAGAGGTGGATGATGGAGACCAAGTGCAGCCGATGCGTGCTGGTCAAGGCGAGCTCCGCTTCGAAGAGATTCCGCCGGGCCACGAGCACATCGAGGTAGTTTGCCAGCCCCCCTTTGTACCGGAGTTCGGCCAGCTTCAGCGCGGACTGGAGCGCCGCCACCTGCTGGCGCTGCGCGTCGCTCTGTGTACGGGACGTCCGGACGGCGATGAGCGCGTCCTCCACCTCGCGGAAAGCCACGAGGATATTCTGCTCATATTGTGCGAGTGCCTGTCGGTGCAGCGCTTCGGCCGCGTCCTGCTGAAATCCCAGGGCCATACTGTTCAACAGAGGACCCACGAAGCCGGCTCCCGCGACCCCGAAGGACGCCGGATCGGTGAAAAACTGCGATAACTCGGGACTGGCCGCTCCGACCAGGCCCGTCAGCGTGATCTTGGGAAACCGATCCGCCTTGGCGGCGCCGATGCGGGCTGTCGCGGCCGCCAGCTGCTGTTCGGTCTGTAAGAGATCCGGGCGCCGCTGCAACAGCTCAGACGGTAACCCGGGGGGGACCTCGGGCGGCATGACTTGGTCGTTCAACGATCGGCCGCGCGTCACGGCAAAGGGTTTGCGGCCGAGGAGCACGCTCAGCGCATTCTCGGCTTGAATCATCTGCCGTTGCAGTTCGGCCGTCCGGGCCGCGGCATTGGCCCGTTCCGCTTCGAATTGATCGGCATCCAGTTTCGACGTCATCCCTTGGCGAAGCCGGGCTTGCGCGATCCGCACCGATTCCTCCCACGATTGCAGGGTCCGCTGAGCAGTCTCGAGCTGCGAGTCAAGCTGCAGCACATTGAAATAGCCTTCCGCGACGCCGCTGACCAGCTGGAGGACGACGGCGCGGCGGTTTTGTTCCTTCGCGAGCAGATCGGCGCGCGCCGCTTCGAACGAGCGCCGGATCCGCCCGAAGATATCGATCTCCCAGGACAGGTTGCCCTGCAGATAATAATTGAAGGGGTTCGCAAAGCCGGGCACGAGGAAGACGGTCTTCCGGTCAAACGGGAGATTGCCGGACGCCGTGATGCCAGGAAAGAAGTCCTGTCGGGTGATAAAGGCGCGTGCCTGAAATTCTTCGACGACCGCGACGGCGTGCTGGAGGTCCCGGTTCTCCGCCAATGCGGTTCGAATCAAGGTCTGCAATTGCTCGTCGCGCAGCAGATCCCACCAGGCCAGATTGGCCAATGAGGGCAGGTCTGATGGCCCCTCCGCCATGCGAAACCGATCTTCCCCATCGGTCTGAGGTTTGGTGTAGTCCGGGCCCAGAGCACAGGCGGTCAATAAGAAAGAACCTATGAAGAGACTCAGTATGCGCATGACGACTCCGCTTATTTCGTTCCGCATCGGATAGAGGATGTAGTCGGTTGTGACCGAGCGATCTCTTCCACAAGGTAACCGATGCAACATCCTGTCGCAATCAATTGTGCGCCTTCTCGCCACATCCGTGTCAATAGAAGCTTGCCGTCCTCTCCCACGAAGGTTACGTTCGTGAGATCAACGACAAGAGGGATTCCTTCAGCCGGTTGGATGGTTCGCCACTCGTGCTCGAGTTCGCCGACCCATGGTCCGGTCAGGCTGCCCTCCAATCTGAGTCGCACCGAATCGCGATTCTTCTCTGAAGTAATTGTCAGCATGGCTGGTATCTTTCGAGCATTCCTTCAGCTCCGTGCTGTCATCGTGAGCAGCTCTTCATCCTCGGCATCGAGCGCGATCCCCTCAGGCTCCAGTTCCGGCTGGTGTTGCGCTGCGATCAACGAGTAGAACACCGGCACAACGAACAGCGTGAAGATCGTGCCGACTGTCATTCCTGAGACCAATACCGTCCCAATACTGTTGCGGGCCGCGGCTCCCGGCCCA
>NZ_JBLYIG010000070.1:0-7452 GCF_049222245.1 Nitrospira sp. BLG_2
GATAAGGCGACATCCGTGTCAGTATGAGGGCGTACGCTCTGGCTGGCGATCAGATCAAGCGGACGTGCGTTGCCTTGAAGGTCTAAAAGGTAGGCAATGATAGCCAGAATGTCTTCGTTGCGAAACGTTCCCCTATCCCCGAGGGGCGGCATGCTCGTTCCGGGAATCCCATACTTGACGATCAGATACAGCTGACGCACAGGTTTCTCGCTTGATGTCCGTAGATCTGTGGGAGGCAGAGCGATTGTCGAATTGTCTGGATTGAAACGGTTGGCGTCCTGACCCTTGTTACTGTGGCAGCCAACGCAACCGGCCTTGCCATGAAAAAGCGCGTTCCCCCGCTGAATAGCTTGGCGGTCAGCAGCAGCGCTAGGGATGGCGTTCTCTCGCGGGGTGCGCGGCTCATTAGGATCTGTTGTGAGCTTCCCCGCGAGAGGCGGAACCGTTGGAAGGTGTTGGTTCGCGCCCGCTTGCTGCTGTGAATTGGGATCACGCCCGTGATGAGCCGCGCATCCCACTACAAGAAAACCCAAGACGATCAAGAGTGCTGGACGATGAGCACAGAGAATTGAGGGCATATCGACCTCCGCAGAGACCTGATTCTAGAAGGGAGATAGGCAATCTGCAATAAAAGTTTAGAAGTGATGCGGAGTTGAGGCGTTGATGTGCTCGTCAAAAATATGCTGCTAGAGAAGAACTAGGCCTGATTCAATCAGGCGGAGAGAGTTGAATCATAGTTGACCAAGCGGCAGAGAGAGATTCGTTCTCATAAGCCACTCCCACACTGCCATAGTCACATCCAGAGGATGCTTTTGAGGTCGGTATCCAGGTTCCGCGGGTGGTTGCATTGGCGACAACGAACGAATAGGCTCGAGCTGTCAGGTGTTCCGGAAGCTCGAAGGACAAGTTGGTAGGTCTTTCCCCCACAGAAAGGACAGGCTTTTCCATGAAGGTCCTGTCGGATAGGTCCCCGCCGGCCGATTTGGTTTTCCATCATGGCCTCCCAATCCATCACTATGTGTGATCAGTCTGGTTACAGAATAGGGCTCATTGTGCGAGAGGAAAATCGTGAATGTACGCCATATGATCTATTTCGAACCAGAGCCGGCTCAGAGCCGTATATGATCGCATTCACCCAATGGTTACACCGCTGTCCCAACTTTTAAGAAGGCAAAATTTTGGGTGAAGGTAGATTTCTTCTGGAGGGAGAAGAAATCTCTTGCTGCTGACGGGTGGGCATCCGCAAGCAACTACCTTCACCCATGTATATTCCACCAAATGCTCTCGCCGATGGCAAGGCCGTAGTTTTCCCAGCGTCGCTATTGCGTGATTGTCATGCGCGAATCATGATGTGTTCGCCTATTCTCGCCGGTGCCGGCGGGTAGTTTGCATTGGGAGCCACGAACTGTCTGAGCCGCGCTTGGTCCGTAGGTGAAACAAGAAGGAGCTCGATCTTGATCCATTCATTCTTGACCCATTGAACTTCCGCTAACTCGATCACGCTATAAGCGGTTTCATCGGGGAACCACAAACGAATTTTGACATAATCGCCAGGTCGAAGCTTTTCAGGGTTTGAGATGGCAACATGAGAGGACGATAGTTCATACACGCAACCGTCGCCCCTCAAGCCGTCGCATCCCTTTGAGAGCATGCAATCGATTCCAATTTTTGATAGGAGTCCTGGAGGCATGTTTCGCTCCTTTCACGAAAAGTCTGAACGGAGAGGAAACGGTAATACAGGGAGGGGGATTAGGCTACTATCCTGACAGGTGGAAAGACCTGACTAAAGAGGCATTCACCAGTGATTCTTACGTTGGGCGGCAATGATGGAGCTGCTGCTGGATGTTAGAGTCCGCGTGAGCAAAGCAGTCCGCTAGAATGCCGTATGGGTCTTTACCGACTCACTCATGCCCATGATCGGTTGACGGTGTGTCGCGAGCGGCAGCAGGCCGTTCAAAAATCAACTTCGCGCCCGGCTTAAAAGTGAGGTAGTACCAGACCCATTCCGACATGACCCGTAATCGGTTCCGGAAGCTGATCAGGAAGAAAATATGGACGACGCACCAGAGCAGCCATGCAAAGAGTCCCGACGCGTTGATCGGGCCGAGTTGAGCCACGGCTTGCGCGCGGCCAATCGTCGCAAGCATACCTCGATTCTTATACACAAATGGTGACCGTTCCTCCGGAGCGGTATCATGATCGATGAGATCGGCAACATACCTTCCCTGCTGTATCGCGACAGGCGCCACTCCCGGCAACGGTTTCATATCCTGCCCCACGCAATGCGCTGCATCACCGATGACGAAGATCCACGGATCGTCCGGAATCGTCAGATCCGGCCGGACCTTGATCCTGCCAAAGGAGTCTTGTGGAGCCGAGACTGTGTCCAGGAGGGGAGACGCTCGATTGCCTGCCGCCCAAATGACGTTCGTCGAGGGAATCCATTCCTGTCCAATCCTCACACGGTCGGCAAGAACGGCGCTCACCGGGCTATTGAGTTTAATTGTCACCCCCATGCGTGTAAGCGCTGCGGCGGCTTTTGCCGAAAGCTTGGAATTGAATCCCGGAAGAATGCGTGGACCCGCCTCCACAAGCAGGATTGAAAGGTCCTCAAGCCGCAAGTGGGGAAAGTCCGGTCCCATGGCTTTTCTGCCGAGCTCGGCCAGCGCACCGGCTAATTCAACTCCGGTCGGCCCTCCTCCAACGATGACGAACGTCAGCCGGCTCTGATCGCCGGCCGAGGTCCTGCGTCGTTCCGCGTCCTCAAAGGCGAGCAACATCTTCTCTCGAAGCCGGACGGCATCGGTCATCGTCTTGAGTCCGGGCGCAAACGACTCCCACTCGTCATGGCCGAAATAGGCGTGGCGCGAGCCCGGCGCGAGAATCAGGATATCGAAGGTAATCGGCGCACTGTCCCGCAGGCTGACCACCCGAGCAGTCCGATCGATCGTCACCACGTCATCCATCATGACGCGGACGTTGCGTTGCGAACGAAAGAGCGTGCGTAGAGGCCAGGCAATATCACCGGCTGACAACGCGGCAGTGGCTACTTGATAGAGCAGGGGTTGAAAGACATGGTGATTCGTGCGGTCAATGAGAGTGACATCGATGTTGCGCAAGGAACGCGCAACCGACAGACCTCCGAACCCACCGCCAATAATGACGACCTGCTTGCCGACCATTCTACCGTGTCTACCGTGCTCTGCGAAGGTATGATTCCCCCGGCTTGCCGCGGAATATATGGGTCTTACGGACGCCGCCGACGCACAGTGCAGCTTCACACAGTCTCTATCGGCGTCGGACCTCGAACAGAGTCCGCTTCGTGTTTTTCCGACTCTATCAGCGTGAGTGAACGATGAACGGGAATCGTAAAGCCGGCCGTCCGGATCTCACACCGACAAGATCCGCAGCCTTCCGCATGATCTGCACTTTATCCTGCTTGATTGAGATAGGAAAGACCTAAGAAGGTCACATTCTAATCATATCGCCAGGATCGGTGACGATGCTTCTGGAAGGCTAGGGAAGGCACTTCCAACGAATATCGGCGATGGATAGATGAGAGTGGCTGGTCCGACGATTACCGGCATTACGCCGCGCGACGTGACGATGGGCGATTCTCGACGGGGGTTTCACGTACCGGGTCTTTGGTTGGTACATAGGGCTGATCGGAAGGTTGTTCACATAGCAATCTCGCACCTGGTTTGAAGGTGAGGTAATACCACGTCCATTCCGACATCACGCGTATCCGGTTCCTAAGACCGATGAGGAAGAAAATGTGGACGATACACCAGAGCGCCCAGGCCATGAGACCGGAGGCATGGAACGGGCCGATCTGAGCGACGGCTTGGGCGCGGCCGATCGTCGCCAACATGCCACGATCCGTGTAGGTAAACGGTGACCGCCGGTCTGGGTCTAGGTTCCGATTAATCAGTTCCGCAACATATCGTCCTTCTCGCATAGCCACTGGAGCGATGCCCGGCAAAGGTTTGCCGTCGCGGCCAAGACAATGAGCTGCGTCACCAATGACGAAGATCCAGGACTCATCCGGAATCGTCAGGTCCGGGTGGACTTTGACCCGGCCGCACGAATCCTGAGGGACTGCCAGAGTATTTAACAAAGACGATGCTTTGTTGCCCGCCGCCCAAATCACATTGGTAGACGCAACCCATTCGTTGCCGACCATGACCCCATCGGGACGGACTGCGGTTACCGGGTTATTGAGTTTGACCGTCACGCCCATGTGCTCCAGCACCCTCAGCGCTTTTACGGATAGTGTGGCATCAAACCCCGGCAGAATACGCGGGCCGGCCTCGACGAGGATGATGGAGAGATCCTCCAAGCGCAAATGAGGATAATCCGGCCCCATTGCTTTTCTCCCGATTTCGAGAAGCGAACCGGCCAACTCGACTCCCGTAGGACCGCCTCCCACGATGACGAAGGTGAGGCGATTCTGCGTGCCGGTCTCGGCTCGTTGCCGTTCCGCCACCTCAAATGCCAGCAACATCCGCTCTCGCAAATGGATGGCATCCGCCATGGTTTTGAGCCCTGGAGCCAGCGGCTCCCACTCATCGTGCCCGAAATAGGCGTGGCGTGAGCCTGGAGCGACAATCAAGGCATCAAAGGAAATGGGAGCGCTGTCCCGAAGTTGGATCACTCGAGCGGTTCGATCGATGACCGCCACCTCGTCCATCACCACGCGGACGTTGGGCTGTGAGCGAAAAAGCGTGCGTAACGGCCATGCAATGTCGCTCGGGGACAACGCGGCGGTGGCCACTTGATAAAGCAAGGGTTGAAAGACATGGTGATTCGTGCGGTCGATGAGAATCACCTCGGCATCGCGCAGAAAGCGCGCCGCCGTCATGCCTCCAAACCCGCCTCCGATGATGACGACGCGTTTTCGAGTCATGGGATGAAATGTAACGGCAGGCTCACTCAGAATCCCACGTAACAAGACCAGACATGCAAATCAGGCTACTTGTCTACAAGGAAACTGTCAAAGACTTCCTCCAAATCCGCTTGAACATTCTCCCTCTAAGAATCGGCACGTCCGATGGTTTCTTGAATCCATGTGATGACAATAGTCAAATGGCTTAGGCCGCGGTTTTGGTGCTGCTACACTTACCTCATTGCATAAGACTTCATGTGCGGTTTTCACCGCATCGAGAGGAAAAGGAGTACACCCCATGGCCTTCAACGCTCGCCAAGTTATTCATGTGATACAGGGAATCATGCCTATCGCCGCTGCCTTTTTCATGATTGCGGCCTGTTCCGGCGGTTACCATGCGGCCAATGGGAACGTCGAAAACAATGTCCATCGCATTGATGAGGATGGCGCACAAGCACTCGCGCACGAGATCGGGGAACAGCTCGGCCGGATGTCGAAACGGCAGCTGTCGGATCCGATCTATGTCAACCTCGCCCCACCGGTGCTGGATGCACAAATGGAGAAGGCGGAGCGATCAAGAGGGGTAGTGGCGGAACAGATCCGGAGCGAACTCGAGGCAGATCCGATCATCAGGCTCATCGAGGATAATGGGAGTCGATCCGGTTTATTAAAACCTCACAGAACGGCGAGCGCCGATGTCGAAGTGTTGCCGAAAGTCTCAATAAAAGAAGCCTACGGGATCGACCGGAAGAGCGGAAAACCGAGCAAGATGCTGGCAGTCGTCTTTGAGGCCACGATCACCACACAGACCCCACCGGCTACATACAACGTCTCAGAGTCAGGCCATGTTCTGCGAAACCTGGAAGTCTCCAAGCGCTTCGCGAAGCAGGTGAAACAAGTCATCCTTGAGAAAATCGGCCCGAACATTCCGGCTCATTGAACCGACAACTCTGCCCATCGCGAAACGGTCTCTATGATGTCCGATCTGTGATAATCCGTGGAATAGCTGTCCCGTCGGCTCACTGTGGACAAGAGTCCTGCCACCAATCGTCGTTGCCTTCGGAGAACTCCGGAAACGAACATCGACGGCGCTCAAAGGCTATAGCCAAACACACTGTGATGGATATCAGGCAACGCCGTTCGTCTCGAAACTGCTATCCCCCTTTGGCTCCCCGTCGAGTGTGTGTCTTAGTGCCCATGCTCAGCCCTGAGGAACATTCCATGGGACGCCCTGGAGAAGTGCGTCTATTTCGCTGGTGGTTTCTAAATTCTTGGGATACGTGATCCGGTACTTCAGCGTCCATTTCCCGCCGACAAAGTCGAACATGCACAGATGTGATCGCACCATCTGATATTGCCCTGCAAAGTTTTGCTCATACTCAAAGGTCGCTATCCGCCCGACACGGGTTACCCCGCCGATCGGGATCGACATTTCGGTATCCTCCATCAGTTTCCCACCGGGATGGGCGTGTAGAATTTCCCGCGTCCGCGCCTCAAACTCTTTCTTCGTCAGGATCGCCCTTCCTGAGACGACGGTGTTCATCAGAGCCCCAATCGAAAGAGGTGACGGAGCTGGGTACACATAGACGGTTGCGGCAACCTTGCGTCGACCATCGTATAAGTCGTATCCCGCGCTCACATCGAGATTTTGCTCATCGTACCGGATGATTTCGGTTCGTCGATAGTCTCCCACCGAGAGAGGGAACGTCATACCGGACTTTTCATGCACATACGCCCCTTCCGCGACAATGGTTTCAGGCTGGCTCAACGGACGAGGCCGGACCGGGCAGCCCGCGAGGAATAGCGAAAGGCAAACCGTAAGCACCGCAGTGGCGATCTTGCTCATGAGGCGAGGGATTTTAAGAAGTAGGCGGAGAGAAATCAATGAGCCGCCGAACGCCGTAGAAGACTCATCGAATCAGTCCATATTTTGTGGGACTCACCGTTCATCCATGTAATAATGCCGATCGCTTCAGAACGTGAACCCCGATGGCAAAGATACAACCAGCTGCGTCTCGAATCACCATCACAGATACATCGCAGGGCCTACGCATCGTCATGCCTTGTCGGCGAAGCTGGTTTGTGATTTGTTTGCTGGGGTTTTGGATCTGTGGTTGGGCCGTGGCCGAAGTCATGGTCGCCGCCCAGTTTTTGAACGGCGATGCCCCGCCCGATGGGGAGTCCTTCATGCTGGCATGGTTTGGCGTCTGGACGATCGGTGGGGTGATCGCCGTCTACGCGTGGTTATGGCAGATGCTAGGGAAGGAGATTATCACCGTGCGCGGACAGACATTCAGAATCCGGCGTGACATCGGAGGTTTCGGCTTTGACAAAGCATATGATCTTCTCCAGATGCGGGATCTTCGAGCCGGGCAAGCGGGGTTCAATCCGTTGGAGCTCTCGTCCAGTCTCCAATTGTGGGGAATCGGCGGCGGGGTGATGACTTTCGAGTATGGGGCAAGAACTCATCGATTCGGCGCAGGGCTTGACGAAATCGAAGCCAAGCAAACAATAACTGCCATAAGGAAGCGCTACCGCATTCAGGACAGTGCAGCGACCTAGTTGTC
>NZ_JBLYIG010000071.1:0-3625 GCF_049222245.1 Nitrospira sp. BLG_2
CGAATGTTGAGACCAGGGAACGTCCGTTTGATGTCTTGAACGCGATCAAGATCGCCCGGATCGTCGGTCAGAATCTCGATCGCCATGCGGTCTCGCTTGAGCGGCATCCAATGGTTCTTTTTCAGGTAGTCGACATTGAGATTCTTTAGTAGTTCCACATCGACGATGGTGCGTTCGCTGTACTCGATATACGGACACTTATAGAACTGTGCGAGCGATCTGCCGATATCGAGTTTAGGAACCTTGTATTTTTCGATCAGAATGCTTTCCAGATCGCTCATCCCTTTTCGGGAGTCGGCGATGGCCTGGTCGAGTTCGTTCTGACTGATCCGATTGCTGCCGACCAAGAGATCGAACTTCGTGGGATTTTTTTTGGATATCTTCCGGAGGTTGAAAAAGGCAATTCCCAGCGCTTTGGCGATTTCGTCGACGGCCTCTTCGTCCTTTCGGGTGAACCGACTCCCGTTCTTTTTATTGAGGAGTTGGAGGACTCCCATCAGGTATTTGTTGTCGGCGACGATCGGATAGGTCAGGACTTGTTTAGTCTTGAAGCCGGTTCGCTTATCGTAGGATGTGTCGTGAAGCAGAGACGGATGGATTGCATGGAGTTCGGCGATATTGTAGGCATCTGCGATATTGACGGGGCGAAGGTATTTGGCGCAGAAACCGGCGAGACTTTGCTCGGTAATAGGAATGCGGACCTCTTCAACGCCGTCGATATGAGGAACTTTGGAGAAGATTTCCTTCTCTTCGGAATCGAATGCAAACAGCGTTAGGTCTTCTGCGTCGAATAGACCCAAGATGTCTTTATGCAGGTCGAGGAGGATTTGGTCTAGATTGCTGGCCGCATGAATCTGGGTAGTAATGCGTTTGACGTGCTCTGCATGCTCGACCTTTTGATGCAGTTCGTGGACATTCTGAATCATCGGCTTGGTATGCATCCGACTGTGTTATCTCTGAGGTCAGACGTGAATGAACCCGGTCGGACGCCGGATCAGCAGGCACCCGGCCATAACATGATCGCCGAGCTCCGAATCAAAATTCAGTTTAACGGAATGACCTGAGAAGGCAAGGAAAAGGCATTTTCCGTCGGCCAATTTCAGAAAATGCGAGGCGGTTTCTCAAAGCTGGCGCGTGGATCAAGCAACGGATGGATCGGCTTCGATGGAAAGTCTCTTGAGATGGGCGACAAGATCACCGGGTGCCAGGCGGGATTTGATTCCAGAGCGTCGAATCTTGACCTCTACGATGCCGTCAGCAAGGCCTTTGTCGCCGATGACGATCTGAATGGGAGCGCCAATGAGATCGGCATCATTGAATTTGACTCCGGCGCGATCGGTACGGTCGTCCCACAATACTTCAATGCCCGCCCCCATCAAGTCGGTATAAAGATGTACTGCGGCTGCGGTCGTCTTTTCCGATTGGCTGACCGTCAGGAGGTGTACGTGGAATGGCGCGATGGGAAACGGCCAGATGATGCCTTTCTCATCGTGATTTTGCTCGATCGCCGCAGCGGCCGTCCGGCCGACGCCAATACCGTAGCAACCCATGATGGCGAGACGCTCCTTGCCCTGGTCGTCAAGGATAGTGGCGTTCATTTTGTGGCTGTATTTGGTGCCGAGTAAGAACACTTGTCCGACTTCAATCCCTTTGGCGAGCTTGAGCACACCTGGTCCTCGGGGAGAAGGGTCCCCGGCTTGCGCATTACGAAGATCGGCAAATTGTTCGACCGTGAAATCGCGGTCGAGATTGGCGTTCTGATAGTGGGCGTCGGCTTTGTTGGCGCCAATGACGACGTTTTTCATCCCCTTAATGGCGTGATCAGCCAAGATTCGTACGTGTTGCAGTCCGGCTGGTCCGGCAAATCCGGGGGGAGCCCCCGTTACATGTTGGACTGTTCCGGGATCTGCCAGCGCGACATCAGTCACCTTGAGTAGCCGCGCCAATTTCACCTCGTTTACTTCATGGTCTCCTCGGACCAGCACGGCAACGGTTTCGGCTCCTGCACGGTACAGCAGCGTCTTCACGAGTTGACAGGGTGTAATCTGCAAAAAGGCTGTTATCTCTTCTACTGTTCGTCGCTGCGGCGTGGCGATCGACGTCATGGGGCGAAGTGGGGTCGTGTCAACATCGGACGGAGGCGGCACTTCCGCCCGTTCAAGATTGGCGGCGTAGGAACCCTGATCGCTGTATGCCACTGTGGCTTCGCCGGTATCAGCCAAGACCATGAACTCATGTGATACGTCTCCGCCGATGAGGCCCGTGTCGGCTTCAACCGCCCGAAAGGTGAGTCCGCATCGCGTGAAGATTCGAGTATAGGCATCGTACATTTTTTGGTAACTGATCTTGGCGCCGGATTCATCGATGTCGAAGCTATAGGCGTCCTTCATGATGAATTCGCGCCCTCGCATGAGTCCAAATCGCGGGCGGATCTCGTCTCGAAATTTCGTTTGGATCTGATAGAAATTGAGCGGGAGCTGGCGATAGGAACGCACCTCCCGCCTGAAGAGATCGGTAATGACTTCTTCATGCGTCGGGCCCAGGCAAAAATCACGCTCGTGGCGATCCTTGAAGCGTAGAAGCTCTTTCCCATAGTAGTCCCAGCGGGACGTTTCTTTCCATAATTCAGCAGGAGAGGCGATCGGCATCAACAGTTCCTGTGCACCGGCGCGGTTCATCTCATCTCGGATGATCTGCTCGATTTTCCGGATCACACGGAGACCGAGTGGAAGATAGGTATAGATGCCGGCCGCCACCTTTCGGATCAGTCCGGCACGCAGCATCAATCGATGACTGACAGTTTCCGCTTCACCGGGATCGTCCCGTAGTGTAGGGATCAATAATTGGGAAGTCTTCATGAAGAGTAACTGTTAAGAGGCGCGTTGAGCTGTGGGAGATATCACAGAATGCACAAACACGTCATCTAACAAGGCCGCAGGCGAAAAGAAACCGGAGGCGTACCCTCTGGGGTACGTTGAGGATTTCTTGGAGCCGAGAACGAAGTTAGGGACGTGTTTCAGCATTCTGTTTAGCGGGAGAAGATGCGTTCAAGATCATTCCAGAAAGCGAAGATCATTACGCCGACCAACAATACCAACCCTACCTGTTGCGCAACCTCCCGCTGTCGCTCGCCGAGCGGTTTGCGCAGAATGCCCTCACTCAGAAAAAAGAGCAAGTGACCGCCGTCGAGAATCGGGATCGGCAACAAATTGAGAACACCGAGGTTGATGCTCAAGATTGCGATCAGGAACACGACGCTGGAGGCGCCTTGGGACGCAGCTTCACCGGAAATATTGGCAATCGTCAAAGGTCCACCGATATTCTTGCTCGAAATATCGCCCACGATCATTTTATAGAGGCCGATCGCGGTCAATTCTGTCCATCCCCATGTGGCTTCCAGTCCTTGATACACGGCCTCCGCGGCGTTGTCGGAGCGCATCAACGAACGGCCGGGTCCCGAGATGCCGATTTTCCCGACTTCGAGAGTCTGTCCGTTCACCGTCACTTTTTCACTGGTCGGCGTGACGGTCAGTGCGGTACGTTTTCCGTCGCGGAGGACCTCAAGTTTCAGCGGTTTCTGCGGGTGTTCCCTTACCAGGGTGGTCATCTGTGCCCATGTGTAGAT
>NZ_JBLYIG010000072.1:0-2160 GCF_049222245.1 Nitrospira sp. BLG_2
ATCTACACGGTGGATGTTGCCACCAGTGTGACCGGTGTAAACGTCTCCGCCACTAAAGCCGATCCGAATGCCGTGATATCCGGTGATGTGCCCAATCAAGGCCAAGCGATGATCCCGCTCGGTGGTCCAGGCACGATCACAAACGTGTTGATTACAGTCACGGCACAGAATGGAAACTCCAAGACTTACCGTATCATCATCGAACGAGCGGCGCCCATGAACAACAATAATCTGTCTGCATTGAGCGTGAGTGCAGGCACTTTGTCTCCGCCCTTTGCTCCAGGGACCGTGAATTACTCACTGGAGGTACCTGCCAGTGTCGACCGGACGATCATCTCCGCCACCAAGTCCGATCCGAACGCCGTGATGTCCGCGTTCGGCTCGGTGATCGCTCCAGCGGGAGTCCCGGCAGGACAAGTGAGCGCTACGCCGGGGCCCGGGACGACCGTTCCCGTGCCGATCATCGTGACGGCGCCGGATGGAAGCCAAAAGACGTACACCATCAATGTGTTCAGACTGCTCCGCTAGATACAGAATCGTTCCGGGCAGCAGTCGTTCGGCGCCGGTACGTCCTACGGCTTCGGATCCAACTCGATCAGTCCTTTGCGGATGGCAAGGATGGCCGCTTGCGTGCGGTCGTAGACTTGAAGCTTGTGAAAGATATTCCGGACGTGATTCTTCACCGTCTTTTCGCTCAAATCAAGGCTGTTGGCGATTTCTTTATTAGTTTTCCCATCGGCAACCAGTCGCAAAACCGTAATCTCTCGTTCGGTCAAATCATGCTCGGCCCAGGCCGGCTTCTTGCCTTTCTTTTGAGCCATCAATGAGAATTCCGCCAAGATTTTACTGGCAACGGATGGGTGGATCAGCGATTCGCCCCGATAGATGGCGCGAATAGCCGCAACGATCTGAGACGATTCGGAGTCTTTCAAGAGGTAGCCTGTCGCTCCCGCGCGGACGAGGTCGAAGATGTACTGTTGTTCTTCGTACATGGTCAACGCGACGATACCGCTGTGTGGAAACTCGCGCTTGACTTGCCTCGTGGCCTCGACGCCGCCCATCCGCGGCATGCTCACATCCATGAGAATCACATCGGGAAGCAGCGCTCGGGATTTCTCCACCGCCTCCATCCCGTCTTGAGCTTCGCCGATGACGTGAATGTCTTCCTTGGTCTTTAGGATGGCGGCCAATCCTTCCCGAACCACCCGATGGTCGTCGGCGATCAGAACCTTAATTTTCTCCATTCTCTCTCTCCTCTTTGTGACCCAACGGCACCTCGACGATGATCTTCGTACCCTTCCCCGGTTTTGATTGGACATGCCCCTCGCCGCCCACCAAGCGAGCTCGCTCCAGGATACCCTTGATGCCGAAATGATCCCACTTTTCCGGGTCACGCAAAACGGTTTCCAGGTCGAAGCCGATTCCATTGTCCGAAATCGTCACGCGCAACAGATCCATATCGATGTCCAGCTTGATCGAGACACGGTCGGCTTTGGCATGCTTTTCGACGTTGCTCAAGGCTTCCTGAATGATTCGAAACAGAAAGATCTTCGTGCGCGGGAAGAGAATCTGCTCGTCTCCCGTGACCGAAAACTTCGTGGCGATGCGGGTTTGGGTCTGGTATGACTTGAAATAGTTCGTGAGGGCGGGAATCAATTCCATCTTGTCGTAGTGCAGGGGGCGCAGATTAAAGATCACTTGTCGGGCTTCCTGTATGGCCAGCTTGAGTTGGGCCTTGCTCTCCTTGAGGGTCGCCAAACTGGCTCGCGGGTTCTTCCGGATAAGCTGCTGACAGAGATCCAGTTTGAAGTTCACGCCCGCCAAGCTCTGCACGAGTCCGTCGTGGATCTCGCAAGCGATTCTGGTCCGCTCTTCCGTCACTGCAGCTCCGGTCTCTTTGACATACAATCGATAGAGCGATTGGTACTTATTCAGCGTCTTCTCGATCTCCGCCGTCGCGCGAATGCGGGCTCCGATCAGTTCCCACATGAATTTTGCGCTGGCTCCGCCAAGGATGGTGACACCCATGCGATGAAAATCCTGGAGGAACTGCCAGACCTCTCCGTCACCTGACACATCGATGATCAGGTCAACACGCTCCATCGCCAACAGCTGTCTATAATCGCCTGTAACCGGAATGTTGAGCTGTTTGGCCAGTCC
>NZ_JBLYIG010000073.1:0-2113 GCF_049222245.1 Nitrospira sp. BLG_2
CACTGCTTTAGTGCCATGTGATGTCACCCGCTTCCGGGGCGGCTGCGCCCCCCGTGTGCCCACGCATGGCTGGACAGCAAGAACGGAGGAAGTATGCGCGCTCATTTTGTACTGGCTTGGTCGGTTACGGTTCTGTTGGTGCATGTCGGCGGGGCATGGGCTGATCTCCCCCAGGATCAGACCGTCCAGTTCGCCTTTCACGTGTCGCCGGCCAATCCCAACAGCGTCGTCGATTTTTACGTCATCGCGACGCTGCACGCCGTGGACAGCGACGTCGAAGACATCGGCTGGAGAGTCACCCTGCTGGAGTTCGTCTACCGCGACGGGGTGGACAACTTCACCTGGACGCAGGAATACCCCACGCTGGACACGGGCGACGGCCTGTGGTGGGTCTCGCATGGTGACGCCCAGAACCCGGAGCTCGACGAGTTCCTCACCACTCCGCTGCTGACCGGCACGGCGACGGCGGACAGTCCCGGCTACGCGGACCTGGACTACGAGCTGATCTCCGTCCCGGCCGTTTCTTCGACTCCGTACGAGACGACGGCCAGCGTCACTTACGCCATGGCCGCGGCGGGAACCAACGAGCCGGTCAAGGGCGGAACCGATGAACCGGTGGAAGCCACCAAGATCCAAGCAAACTAAGAAGAATTGGCAGTTACGGCGTGTCGTCCCACCTCCCCCCTTGCCAAGGGGGGATCAAGGGCGGTCGGCACGCTGCATTTTTCATCATTGTCCTACGGTGTGGGTGTGCTGTTCTGTGCGGCGAGGCGGCGCTCGAAAAGACTTCTATTTTCGGTGATCTCGTATCGGATTTTGTCAATGCTTTCCAGCATTTGCGATGCGTCGTCTCGCCGCTTCACTTCGGACAGGTGGGCGTCGGCCTTATCCAGCCAGACCTTCGCCTCCATATTGTGCTCGGGGGTTTTGTATGAAAAGTGGAGAATGGCCATACCGCTTTCGGAACTGATGAATTCCAGCCTGCGGATGAGGCTCTTCGGATCGGCGTCGGCCAGTCGTTGGTACATTTCGTAGGATTGGGTATAAGACTGAGTCGCCAAATCGAACTTTCCCAGTTTTCGGGCTGCCTTGCCTACCAGATTCAGGAAGGATGCCAGATCCCCGGCCATATTTAGATCATCCGGCCTGGTGGCAAGAATGGATTTAAGGATCGAGGCTGCCTGCTGGAAATTCTCAAGGGCCAGGCCATAGTTTTCTCGCTGAAAGGCCTGCTCTCCCCGGTCTCTCAAGGCAAAGGCGAGCAGCCTTTGGTAGATCAGGTTTTCCGGTTCGCGTTGAACGAGTTTTTGGGCCGGGTCAAATGACTTCTTGGCGTGCAACGCGGCGACGTCCGGGTTGTTCTTGTCCCATTGAATTGAGGTCAGGCCCTGATGCGCTCTACAGAGTTGCAGCAGGATCAGCGGGTCGTCCGACTGAATCGTTTCCGCCAGTTCGATGACTTTCTTATAATTTTCCTCCGCCTGATCCCGTCGGCCGGCATCTCGCTCGACCCCGCCGAGCTTCATCAGGCCGGACATTTCCATTCCGGCCATGGCGATTTTGGCCACCCGTTCGCTGCGCCGCCACGCCGCCGTCACGCCGATCAGCGCCGCCACGAGGATCGCCACGCACACCACCCCGGCGATGACGAGGGTGCGGAACTTGCGCACGGTTTTGCGCAGGACGTAAATCTTGCTCTCGGAGCGGGCGGCCACGGCCTCGCCGGAAAGGTAGTGCCGCAGGTCGGTGGCGAACTCGGCGACCGACCCGTACCGCCGCTGCGGCTCCTTGGCCAGCGCCTTGAGCATGATGCGCTCCAGGTCGCCGTTGATTTCTGTTGGCTTGATGGTCGTGCTGGAATGTTCGGTGATCACCTTTCGCGGGCTGGCCGGCTCGCGGTGGACGATGTTTGAAAGGGTTTCGAAGTTGTCTGACGTGATCGGGTATGGATATTTTCCGGTCACCAGTTCGTAGAGGATGATCCCCAGGGCGTAGGTGTCGGACGAGGTGCTCGCGTCGTTGCTCTTGACCCGCTCCGGGCTGAGGTACGGAATGGTGCCGACGATCTGGCCGGATAGCGAGAGCATGGAAGGACCCTTGGGGGCGTCCATGT
>NZ_JBLYIG010000074.1:0-2325 GCF_049222245.1 Nitrospira sp. BLG_2
CAGCGAGCATCGGCAGCGACTTGGCCGTGCGTGACGGTTTAAGGTCGGTGAGGGGCGCACGCCGGCTTGAAGCATCGAGTGCCACTTGTTCTTCGGAGTCCTTGGAAGCAGCACCATCGTCCGTTCCACTGGCAATTTCAACTTCCCCGGCACTGATCGACGTGCCTGACGTTCCGGTCCTGGCCGTGTCGCGATTTAATTTGACGTCCTCAATCACACGGTTAGCCCAAGCACCTACGTTAAAACCCGCATCATGCAGGGCAAGGACGATGCGCTCGAACCGTTCCTTTCGCACCTGCGCGTCGATGTACGGATCGGTGCTGTGCCACTGGTCCGCCGGAAGGGCTCTCGGATACTTCTCGTACATTGTTTCCTGAGGTTCCTTCAAAACAATGTTGTGGGAAGCCGGATCAATCCAGTAGACGCTGCCGTTCACTAGTATCAGCGGATTGATATTTGCCAACCGGCCGATATACTTGCGATTCTTGAGGATGAGCTCGATCCCCTCCTCAACGTCTTGGTCGGTTTCTCCTGGAACGCCGATGACCCAGTTGACCTCGGTAAAGATCCCAACCTCCCAGCAGTCCTTCAAGTTTTGTGTAATCATGTCGACCGTGTACCCCTTCATCTGCAGACGCAACGTGCGTTCCGAAAAAGCGTCGATCCCGAAACGGAGCGCAACGAAATTGGCCTCGCGCAACTTTTCGAAGAAGGCTCGGTTTTGTTTCCTGTTGACTCGCAGTTGGCCGGTGAGCTTTACCTTGCGATGAAGCCCACGGCGGATGATCTCATCACAAATCTCCATGACTCGCTCGGGCATGCCGCCAAGATCGCTCTCGTTGAACATGAACAAATGGCAACCACGCCCAACCAACCACTCCAGTTCATCCACAAAATTTTCCTTGGTGCGGATGCGCCAGTAGAACCGTTCCGCGCAGAAGGTGCAGCGGGACCAGCGACAACCCCGGCTTGCGATAATAGGCGTCAGTTGGTAGTCATTGAAGTTTCTGTACACGCTCAGATCACACCACTCGTACTTGGGAAATTCAATCTGATCGAGATTATGAATCATCGGCGCCGGAATATAGGAATAATCAGGCGTATCGAAACGGGACAGCACACCCGGCTGGTTGAACGGCCGCTCGCCCCTGGCCAATGCTTCTAACAGCGGACCCGCCGTCAGGTCCGATTCACCGATGCACATGTAGTCGCATTCCGGAAATGCGCGGCGACCGACATCCGCGTTGTAGCAACTGAACCCGCCCACCACGATCGTGATATCGGGCAACTGAGCCTTGACGCCGAGCGCAACCTCCCTCGCCGCCGCTTCATTGCATCCTTGGATCGAAAGCCCGAGCACTTTTGGACGCGCTGCGACCAAAGCCGCGATCGTCTCGTCGATGACCGGCCTGAAGAACTCCAATACCTCGTTGCGCCCGGTCGGACCTGAAGCGCCCCCACCCGTTGCTGTCCAGAGGTCATAGTGCTCCGCTTGCCAAGGATCCTCCGGCAAAACCAAATCGCCAGGAAGCGTGATACTGCCGCCCATGTCGAAGAGCCGATGAACATGGAATCGGTGGTAGGAAATGATATCGAGGTCAACGATCTGAAAGGACACCGCAGTTTTCTTCAGGGCATTGTTCAAATATCCCAATCCATTGGGCATCAAGGACAAGTTACGCGAGGGGCAGTCCACAATGGCCACGTCCAGATCCTTCTTGACCTGGATCTCAGGGATTTCGATCGGATAAATATTTCGCGGCAACGGCGTCCACCCCCGGGCCGGAATGACGTCGGGTGCAATGTCCGCCAAAACCATGAGATCGACAACAGTGACTGACGAAGGCAACTGCTGCATCATCTGCATGCGCGGCAATGCCAAAGTTTCGCAGAGGAAGGCGGTTTGCGTGTCTTCTGGTAACGCACTAAGCTTGATGCTGGCTAGACCATGCGGCTGGTGCATATCCGGAAGATTCTCGTACAACACAGCGCCGACAATCCGGGCATTGAGGCCAGGAGCATGTTGCGATAGATAATCTACAAACCTCTTCGAACCAACCAGAGTAAGACCAGGTAATGTCATGAGATGCGCACCGAGCGCCTCTAGACATCTCACATCATCCGGCCCACTGTCGAAGGCGAAGCATCGATGAGGACTGAATGTGACTCGTGTCCCCTCAACCTTGGCAGTCGCATTGTTTTTCTCAAGAGTCAGAACGACGGCTGTATCGGTCATCATTCACCTCATATCCGATATTAGAGATTCGAACTTCAACGTTATTCCTCTCGGGAGACTTCTTCCATCCTATAGAAATGATGGCGACT
>NZ_JBLYIG010000075.1:0-5574 GCF_049222245.1 Nitrospira sp. BLG_2
TGGTATTGCTGATCGGCGTGCTATCCGCGAATTTCTTCTCGGAGGCGGCGCTGATCGCGGCGGTGAATGCGCAACTGCAAGAGGCACGCATCGTGGCAAGTCTGGTTCGGTGGGGGATTCTGTTATTCACATTTGCCATGGTGCTGACGCAGTTGGGCATCGCCAAAGAGATCGTCATCTCGGCGTTTTCTATTACGTTCGGGGGCGTCGTGTTCTCGCTCGCCCTTGGCGTGGGTCTCGGAATCCGGCATCTGATGCGCGAGGCCATTGAACGACGCCTGGGAAAGGGAAAAGAAAAGGAAGAGAAGATCGACGAGCTGTCGCATCTGTAGGTTCGCGACGCGCAGGAGAATGGGGCGCACGGCGTGATGAATAAAGAGCCCATGCTTGTGCGCGGCAGCGAGGTCCGCGCCATGCCGAATAAGGCATGGCAGGTTTGTGGATGCTCGCGAGATGTGGCCGGGCCGTATCTCGGTCTGCGTGCAGTATTCCGCGAGCGTCAGTGTTTAAAGACGCGATCAGAGAAACAAGATACGAGAATCAGATGAAACAACTAAATAAAAAATCTAATCTTCCGGCCGTTGCCACATCGGATCAACCAGTGACCAAAGCGCGTCCATTGAACGACATCGGCGATCAGGTCGATGGGCGCCGCCGTGTCGCGATCGAAGACGTACGGCCGGAAATTGACGGCGGCCGGTTCCCAATCAAGCGAGTGGTGGGGCAGTCAGTGGTGGTGGAGGCGGACGTGTTCGCCGACGGCCATGACGAGATTTCCGGCGCGATCCGGTACCGGCATGAACGAGAACAGCATTGGACCGATGTGCCGCTGATCTTCGTGGAGAACGACCGGTGGCGCGCCTCCTTCGAGGTCCGCGAGCAAGGCCTCTATTATTACACTGTGATCGCATGGATCGATCACTTCCGATCCTGGCAGCGCGATATGCGCAAACGCGTCACTGCCGATCAAGATGTGACGATGGATCTCTTGATCGGACGGGATTTGATCAAAGCGGCTGCGCTTCGCGCGGACGGGGCGGACGAGGAGCGGCTCCATGCGATCATCATGGCGATGGAACATGGCGAGAAGCGTGAGCAAATACTGAAGACTGTTCTGGAACAAGAACTGCTTGCTGTCATGGCACGGCATGCGGACCATCCCTGGCCGACCGTTTATGATAAGGAATTGGCGGTCATCGTGGACCGAGCCAGGGCGGGATTCGGGGCCTGGTATGAGATGTTTCCGCGCTCATGCGCATCAGAGCCTGACCGTCATGGTACCTTCCGCGATTGCGAAGATCGTCTTCCCTACATTGCCGGGATGGGGTTCGACGTCTTGTACCTTCCTCCGATTCATCCGATCGGCCGAACATTCCGAAAGGGCAAGAATAACGATCCGAATGGAAATCCTGATTCGGTGGGAAGTCCGTGGGCCATCGGTGCCGCTGAGGGAGGCCACCAGGCGATTCACCCGGATCTCGGTACGGCCGAGGATTTCAGGCGACTCACCGGGAAGGCCAAAGAGCAGGGTATGGAAGTCGCGCTCGATTTAGCCTTTCAATGTTCGCCCGATCATCCCTATGTCAAGCAACACCCTGAATGGTTCGTGCAGCGCCCGGATGGCACCATTCAATATGCTGAAAATCCCCCGAAGAAGTATCAGGACATCTATCCGTTGAATTTTGAAAACGATCGGTGGGCTTCTTTATGGCAGGAACTGAAGGAGGTCGTGATTCATTGGATCGATCAAGGTGTCAGGATTTTCCGGGTCGACAATCCTCACACCAAGCCGTTTGCATTCTGGCACTGGCTGATCGCAGAAGTGAAACGCGATTATCCGGATGTGTTGTTCCTTTCGGAGGCCTTTACGCGACCGAAGGTCATGTACCGCTTGGCGAAAGTCGGCTTCACCCAGTCATACACGTATTTTGCGTGGCGGCAGACCAAGGCTGAGCTGACTCAGTACTTCACCGAATTGACCAAGACGGATGTGCGGGAGTTTTTCCGCCCGAATCTGTGGCCCAACACGCCGGATATCTTGACGGAACAATTGCAACACGGTGGCCGCCCCGCTTTTATGTCTCGTTTCATTTTGGCCGCCACTCTGGGAGCGAATTACGGCATCTATGGTCCCGCATTTGAACTGATGGAGTCACGGCCGCAAAAGCCCGGCAGTGAGGAATATCGCGATTCGGAAAAATATGAAATCCGCGAATGGGATCTGGATCGATCGGACAGCCTTCAGGAATTGATCCACCGGATCAATCGTATTCGCCATGAGAATCCAGCTCTCCAAAACGATCTGAGTCTGACATTTCATCAAGTGGACAATGATGAGCTGATAGCCTACAGCAAGCATTCCATTGACGGGGAGAATGTGCTGCTCATGGTGGTGAATATCAGTCCCCATTATGTCCATTCCGGCTGGGTGCAGCTGGACCTCGATGCGCTAGGAATACCGGCAGACAAGCCGTTCCAAGTCCTGGACCTGGTCACCGACGCTCACTACACCTGGGAGGGACCACGGAACTATGTGCGGCTCGATCCGCATTCGATGCCGGCCCATATATTTCTCGTGCGGCGCAATTTCCGAACCGAGCAACTTTGATTGTATGTAAGCCATCTACACAGAGAGCTTATGAGCAATGGTCTTCCGGGTACGTACAGACATCGCCTGCTCTTGATCTATGCTGACTGTCAACGACAATTGGGAGCGGCTACTCCACCGGGATACCGTCGGCGCGCTTGAAGCGTTGCTACCGTCGACCCTTTTGTCTATTCGATGGTACGGAGGCAAGGCGAGGATGATAGCCGCGGCTCGCGTCAAGGAGACCATTCCTCTTCGCACACGCACCCATTCGATGTTCCTCATCGTTATCGACGTTTCCTATAAAGATGGCGGCCATGATCTCTATACAACGATACTCACAGCCTCATTCGGTGAGCAGGCAGTTCAAATGCAAAAATCCCATCCGGAGGCCGTGTGGGCAGAGTTGACCACTACCGACCGCAACGAAAGCCGTCGAGGATTGTTGCACGATGCCTTGTGGGATCACGCCTGTGCCGACGCGCTGCTCGGTGCTATCCGCCAAGGGAATGAATTCCAGGGTGAGAACGGAAAGCTTGTCGCTTCCTCAAGCCACGCTTTGTCAACGGCTCTCGTGGAAGCGGCATCGGGGGAATCATTCGTCATGCAAGGAGAGCAAAGCAATACCTCCGTCAGGTTCGGTCGGTACGCGATGCTAAAACTCTATCGGCGTTTGGAGCCGGGACTCAACCCTGACTTGGAGGTCGGTCGTGCATTGACATCGGCAGGATACACGCATAGCCCCGCGGTGTTGGGCTCATTGGAATATGCCGGGCGCAACCAAGAGCCGGCTACTGTCGCGATTGTGCATCGGTTCGTTGAGAATCAAGGCGATGCCTGGCGATATACACTGAGCCAATTGGAAAGGGAACTGGTGGACAGTCCCGGCTCGACCGCGTACGCAGGCAGCGCCTATGCCGATGCCGCGGCCCTGCTTGGGCGCCGGACCGCTGAACTACACCTTGCCTTGGCGCAAGACACCGCCGATCCGGCGTTCGCGCCGGAACCCTGTAGCGTGGACTATTGGCAATCGTTGCGGGATCGAATGATACGCTCTGTCGAGGATGCGCTGGCTCTGCTCGGTCGCCGGCTCCAGGACCTTCATGAATCGAACCGGCAACGAGCGACCCTCGTACTCGAATCGAAAGCCATATTGCTTTCCCGGCTGGAAGCTCCGATCAAGCGGAATCCCCAGGCGGTCAGAATTCGATGCCACGGTGATTTTCATTTGGGTCAGGTCTTGTATACGGGTCGCGACTTCATAATTATTGATTTTGAGGGCGAGCCGGCCAGACCATTGGCGGAGCGACGCTCGAAACATGTCCCGATCGTCGATGTGGCGGGGATGATCCGATCCTTCCACTATGCCGCTTGTGCGGCGCTCGATCGGGTAGGAAGTCGGTCCGATGGCGACGAGCGGCGATGGCGATCTGAGCTGGAACAGCAAACGACGAGGTGGTATCGGTCGGCGACGGATGCATTTTTGTCCGGCTATACAGAGACAACAGGCAAGGCTCCGTTCCTTCCGGAGCAGCCTGATGACCGTGACATGCTTCTGGGCGCGTATTTGATTGAAAAAGCCTGTTATGAATTGAGGTATGAACTAAACAACCGGCCTTCGTGGGCCGGAATTCCACTGAGCGGACTACTTCAGCTCGCACAACCTGTATGAATTCTGGATTCGATGGGTAGGGATTAGTAGGAGATGTCACCCTGTTCCAGGGTTCAGAATTCAGAATGATGGAGTGAACGAATGACACAGGAAGCGATGATGACTGTGGACGAACCGACGAGACTGACGAGTGACGATTTGTATCTGTTCAACGAAGGGTCATTGGTCAATCTCTATGAGAAACTGGGAGCGCATCCGGGCCGCGTGAACGGACAGGATGGAACGTTCTTCGCGGTCTGGGCCCCCGATGCCGAACGGGTATCCGTGATCGGCTCGTTCAACGACTGGAAACAGGAAACGCACCATCTGTTTCCCCGCGGCCACAGCGGGATTTGGGAAGGATTTGCGCCCGGGGTCGGTGTCGGGACCCTGTACAAGTATCATATCCGTTCGCGTTTCAACGGATATCGCGTGGACAAGACGGATCCGCTGTCATTTTTCAACGAGATTCCTCCTCAGACGGCCTCGATCGTCTGGGACTTGGCCTATCAATGGAACGATGCGGACTGGATGCGGCAGCGACGGAACCGGAATGCGCTCACCGCACCCATGGCGATTTACGAAATGCATGTCGGGTCATGGAGACGTGTGGCTGCGGAAGGCCATCGCTCCCTCAGTTATCGCGAGATGGCCCTTCCCCTAGCGGAATATGTCACGCAGATGGGATTTACGCATGTCGAGTTTCTTCCGCTCATGGATCACCCGTTCTTCGGATCATGGGGCTACCAAACCACCGGGTATTTTGCGCCCTCCGGCAATTACGGCACGCCACAAGATCTCATGTACTTGATCGACATCCTGCATCAGCACGGCATCGGCGTGATTCTCGATTGGGTACCGTCGCATTTCCCCACCGATGAACACGGGCTCGGTTACTTCGACGGGACGCACCTGTATGAACATGCGCATCCGAAGCAGGGGTTTCATCCGGATTGGAACACCTTCGTCTTCAACTACGGCCGTAATGAGGTGCGCAGCTTTTTGATCAGCAGCGCGCTGTTCTGGCTCGACAAGTATCATATCGACGGACTGCGGGTTGATGCGGTCGCGTCGATGCTGTATTTGGATTACTCGCGTAAAGAAGGCGAATGGATTACAAATCAATACGGCGGGCGGGAGAACCTGGACGCGATCTCCTTTCTGCGGCGATTCAACGAGGAAGTCTACACACGGTATCCGGACGTGCAGACCGCGGCGGAGGAATCCACGTCTTGGCCGGCGGTCTCGCGCCCAGGCTACGTGGGCGGGCTGGGCTTCGGCCTGAAGTGGGATATGGGCTGGATGCATGATACCTTGAAATACATGCAGACCGATC
>NZ_JBLYIG010000076.1:0-32758 GCF_049222245.1 Nitrospira sp. BLG_2
AAGTGCTGCCTTGGTCCAAGACGGCCCGCTACATTCAGATCGAAAACAAAGTTCGGTCGATCGTGAACATCGAGTTGGCCAAGGGAATTCCGTTGACCTACTAGCCGAAGAGAACGGCGTCATGCCCGTCCGAATCGCATGACGTGGAAGGCCGGGCGCAATCTGCGCCCGACTTCCTTCCTCGTTCGAGCCGTCGCGATGGACGTTTACGCAGCCTCACCTTTGCAGTCTCACCTTTACGATGCATGTTCGATGATCAGCATCATGGTTTGGTGTTCGGCGCATTGGAGCGTCAGCGAGAGCCCGTCCGGATGCTTGTGTGCGGATCACGCGGGGAGGATAGGCCCATGCGGATGGCTGAAAAATTGAGCGGCGCCGTCCTCCTCTTCGCGCTCGTCAGCGTACTTGGATGGACTGACAGCGCTGTCGCTGAAACGGTCCAGTCCGAGGCCACGGTAAAAAAAGCGTTGCAAGGCCGGGCCAAGGTCGCCGGACCGTCGGCGGAGGTTGTCGGCGCGCCTGAGGATGAGTTCAGTCGTGGGACGCCGCGCACGAGCTTCATAGGATTCCTCCAGGCTACGAGGGACCGAGATTTCGAGCGGGCAGCCCAGTATCTCGATCTCCCGTCCGAAATGCGTTCGAACGGACCTGCATTGGCTCGGCACCTTAGGATGGTGCTGGGACGGGAACTGTTTCCGGACCTTGACGCGCTCAGCCTGAATCCCGAGGGCGATCCGAACGACGGACTGGCGGAAGGGCGGGATCGTATCGGACGGATCACCGGGGAGACTAAAATTTATGACCTTCTCCTCGATCGGGTGCCCCGTGAAGACGGTGTCTACGTCTGGAAAGTGGCCTCCGCGACCGTGGCCCAAATTCCGAAGCTCCATGCAGAGTTCGGGTATGGCCGGCTCGAAACGATCTTGCCTCCATGGTTCTTTGATTATCGGATCATAGGAATCGAAATTCTGTGGTGGGTGGCGTTCGTCATCGTCGCCTTTCCGCTCGCGATGCTGCTTGTGACCGGTGTGCTGTGGCTGCTTCGCCGGTTCCGTCCCGACGCGTCTCCCGAATTGGAACAGTTTTTCACGGGTCCGGCCCGTTTGTTGTTGTGGGTGCTGTTGGCCCGCTTCCTGATGCAGACATCCCACATGCCGGTCGTCCTCAAGGCGTTTGGGGAAGGGAAGACGTTGCTCGTCGCGGCGATGGCATGGATGGTCCTAAGGGCGCTGGACCTCGCGGCGCAGCGGACCGCCGACCGGCTTCAGGCCGCCGGGCTCAGCGGCGCAAAGGTATTTCTTCGTCCGATCATCAGACTGGCGAAACTCGCGACGCTGGTCGGGGCGTTGCTGCTGTGGCTCGAGAATCTTGGATATGAAGTCACCACCCTACTGGCCGGACTCAGTATCAGCGGAGTGGCTCTCGCGCTGGCATCCCAGAAAACGCTGGAAAACGTCTTCGGCGCCCTTACGCTCTATACGGCGCAGCCGGTCCGGGTAGGGGATTTCTGCCGGTTCGGCGACCAGATCGGCACGGTTGAGGAGATCGGCCTGCGGGCCACGTTGATCCGCACGTTGGATCGCAGCGTCATCAGCGTGCCCAACGCCCAATTTGCTTACATGCATCTGGACAATCTTTCCCGGCGAGACCGCTTCTGGTACCATCCACGCCTCAAGCTCCGGCCGGAAACCACGCCGGACCAAATCCGATTCGTTTTGGTTGAAGTGAGGAAAATGCTGTACGCCCATCCCAAGGTGCTTGCGGAGCCACTCTGGGTGAGATTCACGGAATTCGGTGATGCTTCCCTGAATCTCGACGTGTTCGCCTACATAGGCGTCACCGAATACGATGAATCACTGGACGTCGCCGAGGATCTCAATTTACGAATCATGGACATCGTCGCGGAGGCGGGGACGGAGCTGGCCCTCCCGTCGCAAATTCAATACGAACTCCCGGGCTCGCCGATGGACGAGGGCCGCATACGAAACGCCGAAGCCAGGGTCAAGGAATGGCGGGCTCAGCAGTCGCTGTATCTCCCGAATTTTCCTGCCGACAAAATTGCCGAGTTGAAGAACACATTGCAATATCCGCAGGCCGGATCGCCTGAGATGTCGAAACAGCGCAGTCGCATATCGCAACCCCAACATTAAGAGGAGGTTTTATGTCTGCTTCAATCCACAATCATCTGGGCAATCGAACGAGAGGGACGTTGGTCGCGACGGTCCTGCTCGGTCTCGTTTCCCTCATGCCTGTCACAGCCCGTTCCGAGGATTTTGCCGAGCAACAACAGCTCGTGGACAAGGCGAAGCTGACGCTGGACTCGTTCGCGGCCGACGGCGGCCTGAAAGGATCGATCAAACAACTTGCCGAAGATGCCAAAGGACTGTTCATCGTCCCGCAATTCATGCGCGGTGCCTTCATGTTCGGCGGCGCGGGCGGCAGCGGCGTTCTGATCGTGCGGGATGAGAGAACAGGCAAGTGGTCCGACCCCCTCTTCTACAACATCGGATCGGCGAGCTTTGGCCTGCAGGTCGGAGCCGATGTATCCGAAATCGTCATGGTGGTAAGGACGCAGAAAGGGCTGGAGGGGTTCTACACCAACGATTTCAAGCTCGGGGCCAACGTCGGCATGGCCGTCGGTCCGGTCGGCGCCGGCACATCGGCCAAAGGCATCACGGCTGATATCGTGTCCTATGCGAAAAAGAAAGGGGCCTTTGGCGGCATCGCTTTGGATGGGTCGATGGTGACCGTCTCCAACGACAGTAATAAGGCCTACTACGGCAAAGACGTGCGGCCGACGGATGTCATCGTGAAGAAGGACGTCGGCAATCCGAAATCGATCGAGCTTCGAGAGGCGGCGGAGAAGTTACTGAAATAAATTACAGTCGAGAGGCGGCACATGGCGACAGGACCATCGAAGAAACGCGGTGAGGGTGTAAAAGAAGCGAGCAAAGCCAAACGGAAGGAGCCGGTTATGGGCGGCGAGCAGAAAGGTCCGACGGTTGAACAGGCCCGTCTGCTGGCTGACGGGGCTGCGTGGAAACGGTGGGGACCCTACTTGAGCGAGCGTCAGTGGGGGACGGTGCGGGAGGATTACAGCGAGGGTGGGGACGCGTGGAACTATTTTACCCACGACCATGCCCGCTCCCGGGCCTACCGGTGGGGCGAGGACGGACTGGGTGGAATTTCCGACGACCAGCAGCGGCTCTGCTTCGGGCTGGCGCTCTGGAACGGGAAGGATCCCATTGTGAAGGAACGTCTGTTCGGCCTGACCAACAGCGAGGGCAACCACGGGGAGGACGTCAAGGAATATTACTTCTACCTCGACAGCACGCCGACGCACTCCTACATGAAGTATCTCTATAAGTATCCGCAGGCGGCCTTTCCCTATGGCGACCTGGTCCAGACGAACAGGAGTCGTAGCCGGGAGGTCATGGAATACGAGTTGCTGGACACCGGGGTCTTCGACGAAGACCGGTACTTCGATGTGTTCGTTGAATACGCCAAAGCCTCACCCGAGGACATTCTCATCCGGATCACCGCGGCGAACCGGGGCCCACAAGAAGCCGAATTACACGTGCTGCCCACCCTGTGGTTCCGGAACGACTGGTCTTCCTGGCTCGCCAGGCCTGCCGTGAAGCCCAGCCTCAAACAGGTCAAGGGACCGAGCGGGACCAGCACGGTGGAACTCGCGCATAGGGAGTTGGGCGAATACCGCTTATATTGCGATGGGGACGTGCCGCTGCTCTTTTGCGACAATGAAACCAACAACGAGCGACTCTTTCCCGAATACCCGAACGCCAGCCCCTATGTGAAAGACGGGATCAACGATTACATCGTGCACGGCCATCAGCACGCCGTGAATCCGAACCAGACCGGAACGAAAGTCTCGCCTCATTACCGGCTTACAGTCGGTCCCGGCAAATCGGGCACCGTTCAGCTCCGCCTGTGCGCCAAGACGTCGAGCACAATGGGAGCAAAAGGGAAGGGCGAAGCCGACCCGTTTGGAGCCGCGTTCGACGAGATTCTGAACGCCCGCACGCGCGAGGCCGATGAATTCTACCGAGCCGTGACGCCGCCCGCGGTGTCCCTGGATGAAGCGAACGTCATGCGCCAGGCCCTTGCCGGCATGCTGTGGAGCAAGCAATTCTATTTCCTCGATGCGGATCAGTGGCTCAAGGAACATCGGGCCCATCCCCTTCATCGAGCGAGTCGCGAGTTCCGCAATCGCGATTGGTTTCACATGATCAATCGGGACATCATCTCCATGCCGGACAAGTGGGAATATCCCTGGTACGCCGCGTGGGATCTCGCGTTCCATACCTTGCCGCTCTCGATCGTCGATCCCGACTTCGCCAAGCGGCAGATGGAACTCATGTTCAACAGAGTCTATCTGCACCCCAGCGGGCAGATTCCGGCCTATGAGTGGAATTTCAGCGACGTCAACCCCCCGGTCCATGCCTGGGCGACGCTCTTCCTCCATCGCACCGAGCAGGCCTTGCGTGGCGCAGGCGACGTCAATTTCCTCAAGTCGGCGTTCAACAAACTGTTGCTCAATTTCACCTGGTGGGTGAATCGGAAGGATCGGTTCGGGAAGAACGTGTTCGAGGGCGGCTTTCTGGGCCTCGACAATATCGGCGTGTTCGATCGAAGCGCCCCCTTGCCCACCGGCGGGCATCTGGAACAGGCGGACGGCACCGCATGGATGGCGCTGTTCACGCAGAACATGTGCGAACTCGCGGTCGAAATCACTCCCCATGACCGTACCTATGAAGACATGGTTGGAAAATTTCTTGAACATTTCCTGTATATCGCCGCGGCCATGAACAAGCGCGGGGAGGACGGGATGTGGGACGAGGAGGACGGGTTCTATTACGACGTCCTGCGGTTGCCGGACGGAAGCGCCAGCAAGCTCAAGGTTCGCTCCATGGTCGGACTTCTCCCGCTGTGCGCGACGACGGTCATCGAAGCCTGGCAGCGCGAGCAGGTGCCCGGGGCGGTCGCATCCTACCAAGAACGCGTGCGTCAGATGCCGGAGTTGCTCGACTTCGTCCATAAGAAGGGGCCGGGTCATTTGGGGGTCGCCGAGCGCGGGATTTTCGCGCTGGTCAACGAGGAGAGGCTGCGCAAGATTCTCTCCAAGATGCTGGACGAAAACGAGTTCCTCAGCCCCTATGGGATCCGCTCGCTGTCGAAATATCACCAGGAGCATCCGTATATCTTCCACGTCGGGGGGCAGGTGTATCGGGTGGATTACCTGCCGGCTGAGTCGAACACCGGGATGTTCGGCGGGAACTCGAACTGGCGCGGACCGATCTGGATGCCGGTGAATGCCCTGATCATTCGGGCGCTGCTGTCCTTCTATCTCTATTATGGCGACAACTTCAAAATCGAGTGCCCCACGGGGTCCGGTCGCATGATGAACCTGTTCGAAGTCAGCCAGGAAATCGCCGGCCGGCTGACGGGCATCTTTCTGCGTGACGCGCAGGGGAACCGGGCGCTGTACGGCGGTGCCCAGAAGTTCCAGGAAGACCGGCACTGGCGGGACCAGATCCTGTTCTATGAATACTTTCACGGCGACAACGGGGCGGGCCTGGGGGCCAGTCATCAAACCGGCTGGACCGGCCTGGTTGCCAAACTGATTGAACTGTACGGCAGGCTCGACCCTCAAGCAGCGCTGCAGGTCGGGAAAGGCGCCGCATTCAAGCTCCGAACGAAAGAGAAATAAGGTTCGACATGAACCCTGGCCGAACCTCCGGTGGGCGTATGAGCCAAGCCCACCGGCATCGTGATTTTGATGAAGAACAACGGCTCCAACACTCCCAAGTCGCCTGACAGCAAAAAAGAAAGGCAGCAAGAGAAGCGCTTTGATAAGCGACCCGGCTGGCTGCATATGAATATGAAAATTTGGTCATCTCCCCGATAAAAGAACATGGCAATTGACAGAAAACAGAACAGCCCATCGGACTCCGGCGGCTCGGCGTCAACGCGATGTCTTGTCACCGGAGGCGCCGGCTTCATCGGCTCCCACTTGGTTCAACTGTTGCTCCATCGCGGCTACCGGGTACGCGTAGTTGATCTCGTCCCCTCGCCAGGGCTCGATCGACGCGCCGAGTTCGTGCAAGGCTCCATTCTTGATGAGCCTCTTATTCGGTCGACCATGGAATCCATCGACCATGTGTTTCACTTGGCCGCCAACCCTTATCTCTGGACGTCGCACAAGCGCGGCTTCGAGCAAACGAATCTCAACGGAACGCAGATCGTGCTCGATGCGGCCGCGCGGGCCGGCGTACGGCGCATGGTGCACACGTCCACGGAATTGGTGTTCGTGGCTCCACGCAGCAAGGGGGTCGGCGTGATCGACGAGAATATCCGCACCACGTTCGGCGACATGCTCGGGCTCTATTGTCGATCAAAATACTTGGCCGAGCAGGAAGTCTCGAACGCGGCCGCCCGAGGCCTTCCGGTCATCATCGTCAATCCGACGCTGCCGATCGGGCCCGGAGATTACAAGCTCACGCCGCCCACCCAAATGATCTTGGATTTCCTCAACGGTAAGAACCCCGCGTATATGGATTGCGCGATGAACCTTGTAGACGTGAAGGATGTGGCGCTCGGCCACATCTTGGCCGCCGAGAGAGGCCGCATCGGTGAGCGCTACATTCTCGGAGGCGAAACCGTCCACATGTCGCGACTCCTTGAGATGCTTACCGGTTTCACCGGTCTGCCGATGCCGCGCACGCGGGTGCCGTACCTGCTGGCTCTTGGAATCGCGGGCATGTCGGAATGGATTGCAAATGTGATCACCCGGAAACCGCCGAAGGCGTCGTTGGCTGGTGTTCGGATCGCCGGCGCATCAGGGATGTGCAACATCTCAAAGGCCGCTCGCGAGCTTGGATTCACGCCTCGTCCTATCCACGAGGCACTCTTGGCCGAAATTATTTGGCTATACGATCACGGATTCATCCATCGTCCGTTGGCACGGCCGGTGTTGCCAAAATTCGAATCGTGCCTCCGCGCATGACATCGCCGCCGATTCCGGCACCTTGCGTCACATCTAACTGTTCCACCATCAGTCCCCTGCGGAGAGATAAGCCCTACTTGGTGAGCAAAAGCATTCTTGAAATTGCCGCTGGGGACGCCGACCGGTTGGGCGAAACCGCAAAGCGGATTCTCTACAACAATCGTGACTTTCAGCGGCTTGTGCGGGACCTCGGAAGGATGTTGTTTGGGTCGAATCAGAATCGAACCGCCCTCCGTCGCCCGGGGCCAGCGGTGGTGGACCATCGTTCAAGAGGTATCGCAAATCGACTTCGAGCGAAGCGGGAAGAGCAGCATGACCATGGAGTTTGATGGCGGTCGGAATCTGGTGAGCCGGTTAGGCGCGTACCCCGACCCGGGGTGGTATCTGGGATATGATGTCGCCGGGGCCTACCAACGGAACATCGAAGTGGGCATTCGCTACATATTCGCGAGTTCTAACAAGAAATCGAAACTCAACTTACTGATCCGATCGCGTTGTTTCCTCCGCGAGGATGGGGTACGTGACTGTTCTTACATCCACTACTTCAAAGCTTCCGCGCCGCTAACGATGTCCATAAGTTCCTTTGTGATCGCGGCTTGCCTGGTCTTGTTGTAGTAAACGGTCAGTTTCTTAATGAGCTCGCCCGCATTGCGCGTCGCACCATCCATGGCGGTCATACGAGCTCCTTGTTCGGCAGCCGACGATTCCAGCAGGATACGGTACGCCTGGACATGAAAATTGCGGTGCAGCAATTCCTGTAATACCTCGGATTCGCCTGGCTCGTAGAGATAGCCACCGGGCATCTGTTCCGTGGTGTGTTCAACCCCCTTGAGGTCGGCAATCTCGACGACCCAATCGATCGGGAGCAGCCGTTCCACGACCACACGCTGCTGGATGGCGGACTTGAACTCATTGTAGATCGCGTACACGGCATCGATCCGGCCGGTCGCATAATCGTCAATGGCTTGCAATTCTGTGGCCAACAGCATGCCGTGCTCAAACGAGAGCTTATCGAAAATATCCACGACTTCACGACGGACCTTCCAATGTCGTCTCCTGAAGAAATCGCGCCCTTTCCTACCGATTACCGCCACCTCAATCTGCATGCCTTTCGAATCAAATTCTTTCAAGGCGGCGGCCGCCGTGCGAAGGATGTTGGCATTGAAGGCGCCGCACAATCCACGATCGCTGGTGACCACCGCGACGACGATCCGATGTTCCTCCCGTCTCTTGAGCAAGGGGTGAGCATCTCGATTGACGCGCCGGCTTAGCGTGCGAATCGTGTCCCGCATCTTCAGAGCATAGGGCCTGGCGGCAAGAATCCGGTCTTGCGTGCGCTTCAGCTTGGCCGCCGCGACCATCTTCATCGCTTTGGTGATCTTCTGGGTTTTCTTGACGGAATCGATCTTCCGCCTGACGGATTGAAGGCTCGGCATAAGGTCGCCCCGAATGGGAGCGGAACAGTACCATTTGGCTGGAAGAAAGGTCAAGGCGACAATCTCGTATTGCCGCGCTGGTCTCACACCTCCGTTTTGTCCGCGACCATCACCGCCGGATGGGCAAAATCGCCGCCGTGTCCGATAGTGCGGTTTTCTCCGTTGCGCCGCGCCTGGCGAACTTCGTCAAGGCCGAAGTTTCGCCACTTCAGCGCAAACGACCGACCAACGGCGCTGGTTGTGTTTCGATCAGGCTCCGTCTCCGGAAGCGCCGAGGGCATAGATTGCCGGCTTAGGGTAGTCTGTCAAACTTGACAGTAGTCTTATCCATGTCCTCGCTGTACAGTACGTCACCAATTGCCAGGTTCGGGGTAGCTAATGAGGACGACCGAATGAAAACTGCAGAGAGGGCTTGTCCATGAAAACTTCCAACTCTCATGAGCAACAACAGCAAATGAAGACGCGTCCCGGTTTCATCGCGGCATTGGATCAAAGCGGGGGCAGTACGCCCAACGCGCTGAGCCTTTACGGAATCAAAGATAATGCGTGGTCCAACGAAGATGAGATGTTTGCCATCGTGCATCAAATGCGCGCGCGCCTCATTACCAGTCCCAGCTTCACCAGAGAGCGGATCATTGCCGCCATCTTGTTCGAGAACACCATGGACAGGGAGATCGAGGGACGGCCGACCGCGGACTATCTCTGGGACGTGAAGGGGATTGTCCCTTTTCTGAAAGTGGACAAAGGCCTGGCGCCTGCGCAGGATGGTGTCCAGTTAATGAAGCCCATGCCGGCACTTGCTGCGCTGCTCGACAAAGCCAACGAGAAACGGATCTTCGGTACCAAGATGCGCTCGGTCATAAAGGAAGCCAATGGAGCCGGCATCAAGAATGTCGTGAGCCAGCAGTTCGAGATCGCCCGGAAAATCCTCTCCGCGGGCTTGGTGCCGATCGTCGAGCCTGAAGTCGACATTCACTGCCGCGACAAGGCCAATGCCGAAACGCTGCTCAAGGAAGCGCTCTTGAAGGAACTCAATGAACTGCCCGGGAGTCAGTTCGTCATGCTCAAACTCACGCTTCCGGAACAAGACGACTTCTACGTTGATTGCATCCGACATCCCAATGTCTTGAGGGTTGTGGCGCTATCGGGCGGGTATACGCGGGAACAAGCCAACGACCGCCTGCGCAGGAATCATGGCCTCGTGGCCAGTTTTTCACGAGCGCTGGTAGAAGGGCTGTCAGCCCGGCAATCCGATGCTGAGTTCAACGCCATGCTGGATAAGTTCATTCAGAGTATCTTTGATGCGTCCAATACTTAAGCAAGGACGGGGACAGTCTTCTGAGCAAGGGATGACAGTTCCCAGACGCAGCGGGTGCCTGTCTCCTGTTCGGTTGCAGAACGGGGACAGTCGCCGAAAGAAGGGCGACAGTCCCCGACATGCGGATCCTGGTGATCAATAGCGGCAGCTCATCAATCAAATTTCGGCTCTCAGAGGCGGTTGAGGAGAACGGCGCATTGGCGACGCGACCGGCCTTGATCGAAGGCGCCGTCAAAGGCATCAGAGGCTTGGTGAGCTTCGAAGTGACCGGACAACAGCTTGGCGTTTCCACGGACAAGATACAGGCTCAAGATCATATCCAGGCCATGCGTGTGCTTATGGATCGGCTTGGTGATTCACTGGACAGCGTCGAAGCCGTAGGACATAGGGTCGTGCATGGCGGGGACCGGTACGTGGAGTCCACCCTGATCACTGAGCAGGTCGAAGCTGGGATCGACGAACTGTCGGAGTTGGCGCCGTTGCACAATCCGGCGTGTCTCGCGGGAATCCGCGGGGCCAAGGCGGTGATGGGAGCAACCGTTCCGATGGTGGCCGTCTTCGATACGGCGTTTCATCGAACGATGCCCGAGGTCGCCAGGCATTATGCCATCCCAACTGAGCTGGCCGACCGCCATCGTATCCGCCGATACGGATTTCACGGCATCGCCCATGCGTCGCTGGCCAATGGGTATGCGGCCTGCACTGGAAGATCCTTGAGGGAGGCGCGCATCATTACCATCCAGTTGGGTAATGGCTGTTCTATTGCCGCAATTGCAGAAGGAAGATCGATCGACACTTCGATGGGATTCACGCCTTTGGAAGGCTTGGTGATGGGGACTCGATCCGGTGACGTCGATGCCTCTCTCGTGAGCTTGCTGGCTGAGCGGGAAAAAGTCGAGCCGGCAGAGGTGGAACGATGGTTGAACGAGCGATCCGGTCTCTTGGGGCTTTCTGGACGATCGAACGACATGCGGGAACTGTTGCGTGTAGCCGAGCAGCAACGAGACGAGCGAGCCGAACTGGCGATTGAGCTTTTTTGCTATCGGGCTCGCAAGTATATCGGCAGTTACCTGGCCGTATTGGGAGGCGCCGATGCGATTGTGTTCGGAGGCGGGATCGGGGAAAATGCGCCGGACGTGCGGAAGCGGATTTGCCGGAACATGGCGTGGTGCGGGATCAGCCTCAATGCGGATCGCAATCAAGCTGCAGTGGGGCTCAGGCCGGGATCGGCGGCGAAGATCAGCCCGGATGGCTCGATGCCAGCGGTCTACGTAGTGGCGGCGGACGAAGAAACATGGATTACCAAAGAGACGGCTCACTGTGTGCAGGCGATCGGATGATCATTTTGTAGGCGCCATCCGTTGAGCGTGGTGGCGGAGGGAGGAAAACGGCTCATGAGCAATGCACTGTCGGAAAAAGAACTGAAGCTGATTGATGCCTATTGGCGCGCGGCGAACTATCTGTCTGTCGGACAGATCTATCTGTACGACAACCCTTTGCTGAAAAAGCCGTTGAAGAAGGAGCATGTCAAGCCCAGGCTGCTTGGCCACTGGGGCACGACCCCAGGGCTGAATTTCATCTATGCCCATCTCAATCGAATGATCAAGCAGCGAGACCTGAACATGATCTACATCATCGGTCCGGGCCACGGAGGGCCGGGCATCGTTGCCAATGCGTATATGGAGGGGACCTACTCGGAGGTGTATCCCAACATTGGGCAGGATGAAGAAGGCATGAAGCGCTTATTCACCCAGTTTTCATTCCCGGGCGGCATTCCCAGTCACGTAGCGCCGGAAACGCCCGGCTCCATTCATGAAGGAGGCGAACTGGGGTACGCTATCTCGCATGCCTACGGAGCGGCGTATGACAATCCCGATCTGATTGTGTCCTGTGTGGTCGGCGACGGAGAGGCGGAGACCGGTCCGCTCGCCACTTCGTGGCATTCCAATAAGTTTCTCAATCCCCTTTCCGACGGCGTCGTACTTCCGATCCTGCATCTCAACGGCTACAAGATCGCCAATCCCTGCGTCTTGGCGCGCATCAGCCATCAAGAGTTAGAGCAGCTCTTCCGCGGCTACGGCTATACGCCCCACTTTGTCGAGGGAAGCGACCCAGAGAAGATGCACCAAACGATGGCATCTACGCTCGATACCATCATCGAAGAGATTCACCGAATTAAAACGGAAGCCCGCAGGACCGGAGCGGTGAAGCGGCCTTTGTGGCCGATGATCATTTTCCGTTCGCCCAAAGGGTGGACCTGTCCGAAAGAGATCGACGGGAAGCGGACGGAAGACTACTGGCGGAGTCACCAAGTTCCGATGGGGGAAATGCACGAGAAACCGGCGCACATCGGAATCCTTGAAGAATGGATGAAAAGTTATAAGCCGGACGAGCTTTTCGACAAGACGGGGCGCCTGAACCCCGAGCTGGCAGAACTGCCGCCGAAGGGAGACCGCCGCATGAGCGCCAATCCTCACGCGAACGGAGGATTGCTCCTGAGAGATTTGCGTCTCCCAAATTACCGAGATTATGCCGTCGAGGTCACCAAACCCGGCGCCACGATGACGGAATCCACGCGGCACATGGGAAAGTTCTTGCGCGACACCATGAAGCTAAACATGGACCAGCGCAATTTCCGCCTGTTCAGTCCCGACGAAAACAACTCAAACCGCTGGCAGGATGTCCTGGAAGTGACCAATCGGGCGTGGATGGCAGAGAGTTTTCCTTACGACGATCATTTGGCGCCGGATGGCCGAGTGATGGAGATGCTGAGCGAACATCAGTGCCAAGGATGGCTGGAAGGATATCGTCGGACCGGCCGGCACGGGTTCTTTTCCTGCTATGAAGCATTCATCCACATCATCGACTCGATGCTCAATCAGCATGCGAAGTGGCTGAAGGTCTGCAATGAAATCCCTTGGCGTCGGCCGATCGCCTCACTGAATTATCTGCTGAGCTCCCATGTCTGGAGGCAGGACCACAATGGATTCAGCCACCAAGATCCCGGGTTCATCGACCACGTCGTCAACAAGAAAGCCGACGTCGTGCGGGTCTATCTTCCCCCTGACGCGAACACGCTCTTGTCCGTGACCGATCATTGCCTGCGCAGCAGGAACTATGTCAACGTCATCGTGGCCGGCAAACAACCGGCCCCGCAGTGGCTCACGATGGATCAGGCGATCAAACATTGCGCGGCCGGCATCGGCATCTGGGAATGGGCGAGCAACGACAAAGGGGGAGACCCCGATGTCGTGATGGCTTGCTGCGGAGACGTGCCCACGCTCGAAACACTGGCCGCCGTGGATATTATTCGGCAACACGTGCCGGCATTGAAAATTCGGGTCGTCAACGTGGTGAACCTGATGAAATTGCAGCCGCCTACCGAGCATTCGCACGGTCTGTCGGACTTCGATTTTGATGCCCTGTTCACAAAAGACAAACCCATAGTTTTTGCGTTTCACGGCTATCCGTGGCTCATTCATCGGCTTACCTATCGAAGGACCAACCACAAGAATCTGCATGTGCGCGGTTACAAGGAGGAAGGAACGACCAGCACGCCGTTCGACATGGTGGTGATGAACGATCTCGACCGGTTCCATCTCGTTGCCGATGTCGTGGACCGTCTGCCGCAGCTGGGTTCCCGCGCCGCCTATGCCAAACAGGCGATTCAGGAGAAATTGCTCGAGCACAAGCAATATATCGCGCGGTACGGTGAGGACATGCCGGAAATCACGGATTGGCAATGGGGTCAGGAAAGCGTTAAGACGAAGCGCAGGAGCTCAACCGAAGGGGACAACGTCTAGTCTGGAATTGAGTCTTGGATTGTTGAGTCCTGAGGGTGCCGGTCGACCGCACCGAAGGCTCAGGACTCGCCACTCGGCACACCGCACTTGTGTTCTCCGATGGAGGGCGTCATGAAGCAGGAACGGACTAAGGAACTGTTACAACAATATGGTGTCGGGCCCATTCAGTTCTCCGGCACCAACGACGCATTGTACGAGCGGCACCTGACATTCGATCACGTCGTGGATGTGAAGAAGGCGAGCGTCCGCGATCAGTTCGAAGCGGCGGCTCGTGCCGTCCGAGACATCATTTCCCAACGCTGGTTGCTCACCGAAAGGACCTATGCCGAAAAGAATCCCAAGCAGGTGTATTACCTGTCGATGGAATTTCTTCTGGGGCGGTCGTTCGCCAATAATATCACGAATGCCTTGCTCGCGCCGCTCGTCGAACAGGCGGCCGTAAGAAAAGGGATCGATCATCTGGTGGTCACCGAGACGGAGCCGGATGCCGGATTGGGCAACGGCGGATTGGGTAGGCTCGCCGCCTGCTTCATTGATTCGATGGCCACGATGGAAATTCCAGGCATGGGATATGGCCTGCGCTACGAGTACGGCATTTTCAGGCAAACCATCCAGGACGGTTGGCAATGCGAGCAGCCGGACAATTGGTTGCGGTATCCGGACCCCTGGGAAGTGCCGCGACTGGAAGAAGCCGTCGAGGTGAAATTGAATTGTTCCTTCGAAGTGCGGGGCGGGGCGCTGCATCCTATCATTGGACGGCCGTCTATTTTGTTAGGCATTCCCTTCGATCGGCCGGTTGTAGGCTATGGGGGCAAGACCATCAATACCCTGCGTCTATGGGCAGCAGGCACCCCCGACTATTTTGATTTTCAGCAATTCAGTCGAGGGGATTTCGTCGGGGCCCTTGCGGAGACGCTGACGGCGGAATCCCTGACACGAGTGCTGTACCCCGACGACTCGACATCCATGGGACAGGGGCTTCGCTTCTTACAGGAGTATTTTCTCGTCGCGTGCGCGCTGGGCGATCTGATCCGTCGTTTTCGGCGGGGTAACTCGGATTGGAATACGCTTCCGGACAAAGTGGCGATTCAGCTCAACGACACCCACCCCACCATGGCTGTTCCTGAACTCATGCGGATTCTCCTCGATGAGGCGCAGCTGGGATGGGATGAAGCCTGGGGCCTTACGCAACGGACATTGGCCTATACGAACCACACGCTGTTGCCGGAGGCGCTGGAGAAATGGCCGCTCGAATGGTTCGAAGCGATGTTGCCGCGCCACCTCGAAATCATTCTTGAGATCAACCGCCGGCTGCTCGAGGTGGTGCGGAACCGTTATCCGGGAGATGAAGATCGGGTGGCACGGGTGAGCCTTGTCGAGGAGGGGGGCCGACGGAAGATCCGCATGGCCAATTTGGCGATTGTTGGATCTCACAGCACCAATGGCGTCGCTGCCATTCATTCCAGGTTGCTTCGGACAATGACCGTGAAGGAGTTGGCAGAACTCTACCCTGAGCGCTTCAACAACAAAACGAACGGTGTCACCCCGCGGAGATGGCTGCGCTTGTGCAATCCAACCCTCTCCGGCGTCATCACCGACGCGATCGGGGACGGGTGGATCACCGACCTCAGCGAGCTCAGTCAGCTCAAGAAATTGGCTGACGACCGGCAGTTTCAAGACGCTTTTCTCAAAGCCAAGCGTCAATCCAAATCTCAATTTGCACAGTGGCTGAAGACGACATCCGGCCAATCCGTCGATCCAAACGGTATGTTCGACAGTCAGGTCAAGCGCCTCCATGAGTACAAACGGCAGCTCTTGAACGCGCTGCGCGTCGTGGTGCTGTACAACCGCTTGCGCGAAAATCCCAACCAGACCATGGCGCCGCGGACATTCTTCTTTGCCGGCAAAGCGGCGCCGGCTTATCACCTGGCCAAGGTCATCCTCAAGTTCCTGAACAATCTCGCCGGCACGATCGACGGGGATCCTGTCGCCAGCGGACGTATTAAGGTCGTGTTTCTGCCCGAGTATTGTGTCTCGCTCGCCGAACGGCTGATTCCAGCCACGGATGTCTCCAATCAGATTTCCACGGCCGGCTATGAAGCCAGCGGGACCAGCAATATGAAATTCATGATGAACGGAGCGCTGACGTTGGGGACACGGGACGGTGCCACCATTGAAATGGCCGAGGAAGCGGGCGAGGACAATTTCTTCCTATTCGGCCTGACGGCCGACCAGGTGGCGGACAGTCGAGGTTGGTATGATCCGCGCTGGCATCACCAGCATGAGCCTGAAACCAGGGCAGCGCTCGATCTCATCTTCTCCAACTACTTCAGCCGGAATGAGCCCGGTGTCTTTGCGGCATTGGAGCATGCGTTGCTCTCCGGCGGCGATCACTATATGCATCTGGCGGATCTGACCTCCTATTTGAACGCCGATCGCGAAGTGTGCGATCTCTACGCCAAGCCGAATGAGTGGGCGCGCAAGGCTATCTTGAACATTGCCGCCTCGGGGAAGTTTTCCAGCGATCGGACGATCGCCGAATATGCGGCGGGAATCTGGAATGCGAAGCCCTGCCCGATTCCGTAACGAGCGCCGTGAAGGGGATTTGTCATGAGTGAACCTCTGTCCATCGTGTATCTGGCCAGGCACGGCGAAACGGCCTGGACCATTTCAAGACAGCACACCGGCCTGACCGATTTGCCGCTGACCGAGCGAGGTGAGCGCACCGCCCGCAGACTCGAAGAGCGGCTCAGGGGAGTGACGTTTGCTGCGGTCTTGACCAGTCCTTTGCAGCGCGCAACCCGCACCTGCGAATTGGCCGGCTTCAAGGCAGTCGCCGAAGTCGATAAAGATCTGGTCGAGTGGGATTACGGCCGGTATGAGGGGCGCCGGACGGCGGAGATTCGCGCTGAACGTCCCGATTGGGAACTCTTTCGCGACGGTTGCCCCGGTGGAGAATCGCCGCAGCAGGTCAGCGTACGGGCCGACCGCATCGTGAAGCGCGTGCGTGAAGTGTCGGGGAACGTCCTGATTTTCACCAGCGGGCACTTCATGCGCGTGCTCGCGACGCGTTGGTTGGGACTTGAGCCGTCGGTCAACTGTAAATTTTTCATGCTCAGTACGGCGAGCCTGAGCGCTCTTGGCTATGAACACGATGTGACCCGGCCGGTGATTCGACTGTGGAATGAGACCCGTCATGTGGAAAGAGGCCAAGACGAGTGAGGGATTGTTAGTGAAAAAGGAGCACCGGGCCCATGGCAACGACCGCGCGTAACAAGCGACCAAAGATCAAGCGGATGACCGCACTTCCTCGGCGGCAGGCCTGGAAGGCGCTGCAAGCCCATTATAAAAATGCACGGCACATGCATCTCCGAACACTCTTTGCGGAGGACCCTGAGCGCGGCACTCGTCTGACGATTGAAGCCGTGGGCTTGTTCCTCGACTATTCGAAGAATCGGATCACGGACGATACGATTCGACTCCTTGTACAACTTGCGGAGGAATCGGGCCTCCAAGATCGCATCGAAGCGATGTTCAGAGGCGAGAAAATCAATATCACCGAAAATCGAGCGGTTCTGCACGTTGCGTTACGCGCGCCTCGAGACACTTCGATCATGGTTGATGGTGAGAATGTCGTGCCAAAAGTACACGCCGTACTGGACCGGATGACGGAGTTTTCCAACCGCATTCGGAGTGGCGCGTGGAAGGGTCATACCGGCAAGCGGATTCGAAACGTCGTAAACATCGGCATCGGCGGATCAGATCTGGGGCCCGTCATGGCCTACGAAGCGCTCAAACATTACAGCGAGCGTGACATGACCTTCCGGTTCGTGTCGAATGTGGACGCGACGGATTTCAAAGAAGCTGTCCGGGATCTGCATGCGGACGAGACCTTGTTTATCGTCTCATCAAAAACCTTTACCACCCTGGAGACGATGACGAACGCGAACAGCGCCCGCGACTGGTCGCTCACAGGCTTGGGCGGCGATCCGTCATCGGTGGCGAAGCACTTTGTCGCAGTGTCGACCAATGCGGAAGCCGTCGCGAAGTTCGGCATCGACACGGCCAACATGTTTCCGTTCTGGGATTGGGTGGGCGGACGCTATTCGATGTTTTCGGCCATCGGCCTTTCGACGATGCTGGCTATCGGACCCGATCATTTCCATGCGATGCTCGACGGCTGTCATCAGATGGACGAGCACTTTCGCACCGCGCCCATTGCCGAGAATCTGCCGGCCCTCATGGGTTTGCTCACCATCTGGTATGTCGATTTCTTCAGGGCGGAGACCGTGGCAGTCCTTCCGTACGACCAGTACCTCAAGCGGTTCCCCGCCTATCTGCAGCAATTGGCGATGGAGAGCAATGGCAAACATGTGACGCGTGAAGGAAAACGGGTCGCCTATGAGACGAGTCCTGTGTATTGGGGAGAGCCGGGGACTAACGGCCAGCATTCGTTTTATCAACTCATCCATCAGGGCACGAGGCTGATTCCCTGCGACTTTATCGGCTTTCAGCACTCGCTCAACCCACTGGGACGGCACCATGAGCTGCTGATGGCCAACGTGTTCGCGCAGGCGGAGGCGCTCGCATTCGGCAAAACGGCGGAGGAAGTGAAACAGGAAGGAACTCCGGATTGGCTCGTCCCTCACCGGGTGTTCGAGGGGAACCGGCCGTCCAATACACTGCTCGCGGAGCGGCTCAACCCTGAGGTCCTGGGAAAACTGGTGGCGCTGTACGAACACTCGGTGTTCACGCAGGGAATTGTCTGGCATATCGACTCGTTCGATCAGTGGGGAGTTGAGTTGGGCAAGGTGCTGGCTCAACGCATCATTCCGGAGCTTGAGAGCACGGAAGAGCCTCCGCTCCATCATGACAGTTCCACGAACAACCTGATACGGCGCCATCGTGCCAAGGCCCGACCCAACACGTAACCGAGCATCTGCAAGCATGGATGACACATCACGCACTCCTGGGGCCCATTCTGTTCATTCATCTCCCGAGCAATCAGCCCGACAGTCGCAAGGCATCAGCGCACCTCTTGGTGCAACGCTCGCGCAGGGTGGCGTCAACTTCAGCCTGTACTCCCGCGATGCCACCGGGATAGAGTTGCTCTTCTTCGACCAACCGGATGATCCCAAACCGTCGCACACCATCGTCCTTGATCCCGTACTCAACCGTACCTATCACTACTGGCACATTTTCCTTTCCGGTATTCAGCCCGGACAGATTTATGGCATTCGGGCACACGGTCCGTTCGATCCGTCGCGCGGTCTGCGTTTTGACCCCGGCAAAGTGCTGCTCGATCCGTATGGGCGTGCCGTCGTTGTGCCGGAGCGGTACAGCCGCGTGGCGGCAAGTCAGGACGGTGGACATACTTCGGCGGCGATGAAAAGCGTTGTCGTGGATCCATCCGCCTATGATTGGGAGGGAGATGTGCCGCTCAAACACCCTTCCGCACGGACCATCATCTACGAAATGCATGTGGGAGGCTTCACGCGCCATCCGAACTCCGGAGTGGCAAGTGGGAAACGGGGAACCTTTGCAGGCTTGATCGAAAAGATTCCATACCTCCAGGAACTCGGCATTACGGCCGTCGAACTACTTCCGGTGTTCCAGTTCGATGTTCAAGACTGTCCCCCAGGAAAAGTCAACTATTGGGGCTACGCGCCAGTCTCGTTTTTTGCGCCTCATCAGGCATACAGCTCGCGTCAAGATCCTCTCGGTCCGGTGAACGAATTTCGCGACATGGTGAAAGCGCTTCATCGAGCCGGCATCGAGATAATCCTCGACGTCGTGTTCAATCATACGGCCGAAGGCGACCACAGGGGGCCGACCATCAGTTTCCGAGGCTTGGACAACAACGCCTACTATATCCTTGAGCACGACCGGTCTCGGTATGCCAACTATACCGGCACCGGCAATACACTCAACGCGAACCATCCGGTCGTTCGACGCATGATCGTGGACAGCCTGCGGTATTGGGTTCAGGAGATGCATGTGGACGGGTTTCGTTTCGATCTCGCCTCAATTCTGACTCGCGACGCGGCCGGGCAGGTGCTCCCTAATCCGCCGGTCCTTTGGGATATCGAATCCGACCCTATAACGGCAGGCACGAAACTCATCGCAGAAGCCTGGGATGCGGCAGGACTCTACCAGGTCGGCAGTTTTATCGGGGATAGCTGGAAAGAGTGGAATGGGCGATTTCGCGACGATGTCCGAAGTTTCTTCCGGGCTGAAGACGGTTCCCTGGCGCGATTCGCGGACCGCTTTGTCGGCAGTCCAGACCTCTACGGACACAAGCAGCGCGAGCCGGAGCAAACCGTGAACTTCGTGACCTGTCACGACGGATTCACGTTGAACGACCTCGTCTCCTATGACCGCAAGCACAACGAGTCGAATGACGAAGGCAATAGAGACGGGGCGGACGACAACCGAAGCTGGAACTGCGGTGTGGAAGGACCGACCGACGATCCGGCTGTCGAGCGCCTGCGGAACCGGCAGGTGAAGAATTTCCTTGCGGTGACCCTCCTGTCGATCGGCGTTCCCATGATTCCGATGGGCGACGAGGTGCGGCGTACGCAGCACGGCAACAACAACGCCTATTGTCACGACAACGAGCTGAGCTGGTTTGATTGGAGTTTGGTTGCCAAACATGCCGATGTCCATCGCTTTGTGACGTTGCTCAACCAACGACGACTGATGAGAACCGTGGAGCACGAGCGCCGACGAAAGACATTGATTGAGCTCATTCAACGAGCCAACAAATCCTGGCATGGAGTGAAATTGGGACAGCCGGATTGGAGCTCCCCGTCCCATTGCATGGTTTTGAGCGTGGAGATGAAGGAAGATCGTCTCCTGGTCCTTTTGATCATGAATGCCTACTGGGAGCCTCTCGAAATCGAGTTGCCGCCTGCGACTCACAATGGCCAGACGCAATGGCGCCGATGGATCGATACGGCGCTTGACTCCCCCATGGACATTGTCCCATGGCGGAGCGCACCTCCAATCGCAGGTATTGCGTATCAGGCTCAGGCGCGGTCTGTCGTCGTGCTTTTCGCGGACTGAAGGGTGCGTCGGTATGAGCGTGAATGTTCTTTACCAGGAGTAAGACCATGGCGAAAGGCGGCAGCGAAGAAGACAATGGGAATTCCAAACTGAAGCGCAAGGCATACGAAAAGGAATTGCGGCGACTTCAAGTCGAATTGTGTCACCTTCAGGCTTGGGTGAAGGAGAAGGGCGCCCGGATCATCGTGATCTTTGAAGGCCGCGACGGGGCGGGCAAGGGCGGCACTATCCGGGCCATTACGGAACGTGTGAGCCCGCGCGTGTTCCGTCTCGTGGCCTTGCCTGCGCCATCCGACCGCGAGAGGACCCAGATGTACATGCAGCGCTATATGAAAAACTTCCCGGCGGCCGGAGAAATCGTGATTTTCGACAGAAGCTGGTATAACCGGGCAGGCGTGGAGCATGTCATGGGCTTTTGTACCAAGGAGCAATACAAAGTCTTTCTCGAGATGGCGTCGACGGTCGAGGGCTATATCACAAAAGCAGGAATCGTTTTGATCAAGTACTGGCTGGAGGTGAGTAATGACGAGCAGGAACGGCGGTTCCAAGCCCGGCTGGATGATCCGTTACGACAATGGAAGCTGAGCCCGATGGATCTGCCTTCGCGGGAGAAGTGGTACGAGTACTCGCGCGCGCGCGATCGGATGCTGGACGCCACGGATTCGAAGCATGCCCCCTGGTATTTGGTGCGGTCGGACAGCAAGCGGCGGGCGCGATTGAATTGCATCAAGCATTTACTGAGCCAGATTCCATACAAGAAGATGCCGTACAAAAAGGTAAAGCTGCCTAACCGATCGCAGAAGCATAAATATGACGATCAGGCGACGTTGAAGGGCAGGAAGTTCATTCCGGAGGTTTATTGAGGAAGCGCAGGTATCCAACCGGCGACAAAGACGGAGCAGGCAAAGGGATCCATTCTGAAAGAGCGCCTGTTCGGCTTGATCAACCGGCAGCACGCCAACACACTTCTTGCCATGAAGTTCTCCATAAGTATTCGCCTATCCCTCCGACGATTTGTTAAGCATCACCGGCATGGATCAAGGAATCATCCGCAGGACTTCATTCAAGGCACCACGCTGTGAACAGAAGATATCGTTACCCACCCTTTACGGAAGGCTACTGTCTGACGGCTGCGACTGTCAGTCTTGACAGTTCTTATCGCTCCGGCTTTTGTGGCACAACTGTCCGAGCGTCCAGCGAACTGGATACGATGCGTGGCTCGCCACAGCGACGACAGATCGTGCGGACGGTGATTGAGGAAAAAGGTCAGAGTCATCAAGCATGAGCTTCATGTATTGGACTGAGATTGTCGGGTTTGTGGCGGGATTTGGAACGACCTTCGCTGCCGTGCCCGACTTGATCGCTATGTTCAGGCGCCAATCTTCCCAGGGCATGAATCCGACTATGGCGGCAATTATGGGTTGCTTCCAAATTGTGTGGGTCTATTACGGAACATTGATCGCATCAAGACCGGTCATTGCATGGAATATGGTTGCCGTGGTGATCAATTTCCTCACCGTGGGCGCATACTTCTACTTTGCCCATCGTGAAGGGAAACGCGCCTAATGCACCAGTTCACTATAGATGGGGATAGGCTGTGTCATGAGGGCGATCGAGCAGGAGACATCTTTGAACGTCTTGAGGGAGGCGTTAATGGATTGTTGATTCCATCACCCCGAATTGGCGGCGCCTTGAAGTTGCTCATCCGAGTGATTATTCCGTGGTGTTCTGGCAGTCCAATAGTGGGTTCCTGAGTGAGAGCGGCGAGAACGACTGCATCTACAGAGATCTGAATTGTTCAGTGTTTGATGAACGACTTACAAAGGGTTCGTAGCGGCCGTGCGGGAATCGACCCTGTCAAAATTGACAGTATCGTGGGTGCCGTCACCCGCATATAGTGCGGGTCCACATTCGTCAGTGATCCAGCAATGAGAAATGCGGCTGCATCGCTCCTGGGCCTGTTCAGGGGGTGGTGAAATGTGCGTGGTGCCTTCCCCTGAAGTGAGGCAAAAATTGGCAACGTCGATCGTCCGCAAATGGAACGTTGGCGGGATTCAGATGGCGTACGGCGGCCCCGAAACGGGATTTCGCGACGAAGGGATATTCGACCTACGTGAGACTGGAAGCCGGCGTTTCGTCGACGATCAACGCGCTGCGGGTGAAGCCATACTCATCGATTAGGGAGGTTACATGCGTGCATAATATGCCGTAGGAGGTTCGTTGTCATTGAACCATGCTGATAGGACGAGGAACAGTCAAGGCACATTCCACGTTTTTCACGATAAGGAGAATTGATGATGAAACTAATCCCCCAATTACTGTTAGCGGGCAGCGTCTTGTTGGCCGTCCCGGTGATGGCTGAGGATGCTGCGAATTCGGTCAATACGAATGCGGAGATCCTGATCCAAAAGATCAAAGCGGACAAGAAATTGCTTGTGGCCGCCAACATGGATCTCAATGACGCCGAAGGGAAACAGTTTTGGCCGCTGTACGACGGCTATCAGAAGGAGCTAGAGCAACACAACCAACAGGTCCGCAAACTCATCATGGAATACGCGGAGGCCTTCAACAAAGGACCGATTCCGAACGAGACCGCCACGAAATTGCTCCGTGACATGTTATCGCTCGAAGAGACGGAAGTGAAGACGAAGCGCGCGTATGCCGACAAGATCGGAAAAGTCCTGCCGGCAGCAAAGACCGCCCGGTACATACAAATAGAAAACAAGATTCGGGCGCTTTTACGAGCTGAATTGGCCCAGAAAATCCCGCTGGCATATTGAGAGACGGAGATAGGGGAGCGCGTCCAGAAAGCGCCGAATTATCCGGGGGTAAGACCGGAAATGCTTGCCCCCGGTGTCTGTCGCGCCCTTGCACTTCTAGCCAATGCCGTGTCCGCCGGATCCGTATATGAGTCGGGTGTGGCCATACGGGTGCGGGGGGAGTTTCCCTGCACCGACCAGTACGGCATGGCGGGGCTACCGGATCTGACACGAGGACAGAGGACATGTACGCGCTCTTGCTCTTAGCCGTTATCCACCGATCAGACAGGAGCCTTTTTACAACCTTCGTGATTCTGCTTGTCGGTCTCATGATGGCAGGTTGCGCAGGTTCGCGTATCGAGATTCCAAAACCAACCGATGTCCTTGCCCCGCCGCCGCCACCGCCTTTCATAGAACAATCTGTCGTGAATCTCAAGGTGAGCGTCCCTATCAGTGAGCTCGCCATAGCCGCTGATGCGGCACTCCCGCAGTCGTCGGGGCAAGAGGACTCATGGCAAGAGAGGAGCAGTTCGGCAGACCAAGGAACGGTGTCCTATCGGTACTGGATGATTCGAGGGCCTCTTGAGTCCAAGATCGATGGGCACCGACTTGTGACCGAGTTCCCCAATATACGATACCGTCTCGCACTCCGCTTCAAACCGCCTGAGGGGAGTATATTTGAAGGGCGGTGTGGCTATGGCACAGATCCACCTAAACATATTCGGCTGACTGCCCGCTCCAGTTTCGAGTGGACGGACCATTGGACTCTGAGATCTCATACGGAGTTTGCCCCTGCGGAATTTCCCGATTCCTGTCTAATCAAGGGTTTGAAGGCGGATGTCACACCGATCGTGCAGTCCATTGTGGATCATCATCTTCCCACGGTCGCCGCAGCCATCGATGAGCGAGTGAAGAGCCGCAGCGAATCACGACAACGGGCACGGAAGGTGTGGAATATGCTTCAGCAACCGCTCGAATTAGGTCCCGAACGGTGGTTGATCTTGAACCCATTGGGCGCTCAGGTCAGCCCCATCAACCTGGATGGACAAACCATCGAGACCTCGGTCAACTTCATGCTGAAGCCTATCATGCAGATGGGCGCGGTCCCCGTTGTCGAGGATCAGCCGCCGCTTCCCCCTCTTAAGCTGATGCCGATTGCCTTTGATGGATTTCATTTGGCGCTCCCAGTCATCGCAGAGTATGGGGTCATCAATCGTCGGCTTGCGCAACGATTGGTGGGCCAGACGTTCGCGACATCGCACGGTAAATCGATCACCATTACGTCCGCAAACATGTACGGCAGTGGAAAAAATCTTATCATCGAGGTTGGGGTGACCGGAGCGATGAACGGGAAACTCTATGTAACAGGACAACCGGTGTATGATCAGGCCGAGCATATGCTTCGATTCGAGCGGATCGATTATACGGTCGACACGCAAAACGTAGTTGTTAGATCGGCTGATTCCGCGTTCCACCAACGATTTCTCGCGCGCATCGAGCCGGAGACCCGCATTGACCTGTCCGACCGGCTTGATGGGCTGCGGCAGCGGCTCTCATCAGTTCTGACAAGGGAGGTGGACGCCGGGCTCTGGCTCGAGGGTACCGTGAATCGGCTGGAAGTGCGCGGGATTTACCCGGTGCCCAGCGGTGTTGAGGTCCAGATAGTAGCCGACGGTTATCTGAAGCTCACCTTACGGTAATTCCTCAATAGATCTCCTGCATCGCAGTTGACTCTCCAGGGATTCCAGCCTATACAGAGGACATCGGTTACGGGTTATGTCATCCCCAAGCCAATCTGTCAGTTGTGACAGCGGGTGCGAAGGGAGCTCAGTAAGACCCAACACGTGACCGAAAGGGATCGGTCACAGTCTGAGAAAGGAATTGCGCTATGCAAGGATGGTTAAGCGGAGCGGTGGCCATGTTCGTGGTGTGTGCCGTGGGGTGTACCGCGCTTGATGTCAAGACCGACTTTGATCCGACAATCGATTTCAGCCGGTTCAAGACGTTCGCCTTCACCGGACTAACGGATTTGGATCAAGGAGGAATACTGGACAACTCTCTGATACGGCAGCGGCTGGAGAACATGATTGGGAAGGAGCTTCAGCGGAAGGGCTTGACACAGGTCGGTCTTGAGCAGAACCCGGATTTGCTGGTGCATTACTGGGTGGGTGTGAAAGACAAGCAGCAGGTACACAGCACCGGGACTACGTATGGCGGATATGGTTTTGGTTCTGGTTATGGCTGGGGTGCCGGCTACGGCGGGGTTTCGACGTACGACTATCGGGAAGGTACTTTGATCGTGGATTTGGTCGAGCCGACAAACAAGACTCTGGTATGGCGAGCCACCATGGTTGCAGAGCTGGAAAATAGCATGAAAGAGAACGCCGAACTGAGCGAGAAAGTTCTCAAAAAGGCGTTCGAAGATTATCCGCCCTCGAAGGCAAAGGAGTGACGGCTCCTCGCTGTGTAGGTTCGATGACTTGTAATGCCCGGGCATGACGTTTGGGGGCATTCTCGCTTTCGGGTAGTGAGAACCCGACATCATGAGAATGGCCGAATGATGCGCTCTTTGCGACGATGTGGACCCCCAACGGTGATCCTCTGGATAGGGGGAGTGCTCATCGTGGGGTGCGCCAGCATCATGACGCTCGACTATGAGCCGGGCAATTCCTTGAAGGGCCAGGGGAAGCTAACAATCGAACCCTTCCGGTATGAAGCGGCAGGATCGGGTCGTGTGCGGGCACACGAAGTAGAGCGGAATCAAGGCACGAGAGCGCACCTGTTTCTTTCACAAGAGGTCAGCACCTTTTTTACGGAGGCCCTGCGAAAGGAATTGGCTCATTCCGGATATACGGTGGAGAAGTCCGGCACGCGCTCGATTTCGGGGTCTCTCGCACGGTTCTACGTCGATTGGACGGATGAAACGAAGAGATGGTTCGAATTGCGGGCGACGTACAACGTGCGATCCGGTGATCGAACGGTGTTCACGTGGAATTGTTTCTCAGTTCAGTATGGACCCAACCTGCTCGCTCAAAGCGGCGTTCTCATTCGGCGAGGGACTGAGGACTGTATGCAACGATTCATTCAAGCGGCGCAGGACGCTCAGGCCCTCCAGTAATGAATAGAGTGCCGGTTCCTGCATACAGGGGGGGACAAGTGAGAACGAATGGAGGAAGGCAATGAAGCAACCCATACGAACGCTCTTCGTACTACTCGTGTTCATGTGCTATGGCAGCCTGAGCGCGTGCAGTTGGATGGACCGCTTTGCGTCACCGCCGCTTGAACCGATCCCGATGACCGATATCAAAGCCACGGCAGGAACATGGGAAGGGATCATGGTGCGGTCTCCGGCCACCCGTTCAGATGATTGGGTTACGCTCAGGATACGGGAAGATGGGATGTATCACTTTGAGTCAATCCGGACCATCGGTGTCTTCAGCGGCAGCGGGCAATTCACCCTGGAGGATGGAAAACTGTTTGCGCGTTCTTCAAGAGGGACGATCACGGCGCAGCTTCATCGCCATGTCGGGCAAGACGATCACATCCTGAAGGCCGAGGGGACGACCAGTGATGGGATCACGTATCGCGCGCAGCTGACGCCAAAACGACCATAGCGATTCCGTGCGGACCGCCACGTTGTTGCGGTTTGAATGTGTCCAACCCAGCTCGACATATTGTGTTCTGATCTCAGCTTCGCCGCGACGAAACTGACTTATCGCGACCCGGAATGTCAGCGGCTGATGCAGGACCTGCAGTAGTTGGCGACACTGGAAGATATCCTATGGACCAACTGATCAAGAGGGGCTCTTCTCGCGGCCCGATCGTTTCCTTCGTACTGGCCCTTCTTGTCGGCTGCGCCGGCCTCCCGCTTCATGACGGCAAAGAATGGACGCCGGTCCCGATTACCGATGTTCATATGGTTGAGGGCGAATGGGTAGGCGTCGTGACAAAGAATACCGCCCTGCTAACGGAAGGCTCAGTCCGTTTGATGATTCGCGAAAACGGACACTACCTGTTTGCGGGACAATCTAAGTCCAAAGCGGCGGTCGGGGCCGGATTGCTGGAAGCCCGTGACGGACGACTCATCGAAGATACCGACCAACGGGCCATGCGAATCTCACTCTATTATCATAAGGGAGAACCAATCCTGGCCGTCGAAGTAACCAATCACGAAACTGAAGACCGGTTTCGAGGCGATTTCACAAAGGCACAATAAATTTTCATACAGAGGAAATGTAACGATGCGGCCGAGTCATGGCATGCAGTTGTGGCTGCGGCGACGTTTAGCCTGTTCCATCATGACCGCTTTCTGAGGGTGAAGACGCCGCGGACGACGAGGACGAGCGACAATATCTCATGAAATTTCCCACGACGCCGTACCTAAGCGTTGCAACTGATCGGCGTCGCGCTATAGTATCGTGGACATTATTATGCGATGCGGAGCCCTGCACGATGAGAGAATATCCATCACTACTCTGGATGCAGGCCGCCAAAAATCAATCGTGGGTTCGAGGTGCGATGACGGTAAATATGTGCTGTAGATTTTGATAACAGAAGGAGGCGACCATGAGGGCATTTCGCGTGTCTGTACCAGCCGTTTTGTTAATGGCAGCCATGGCATATGTGGGCTCCAGTGCTTTGGCGGCCGAGGATTATTCGTCCACGATCGACAAATTCAAATCTTCAGACCAGGTGAAACCGTTTTTTGAGAATGCGTACGGCTATGCGGTCTTTCCTCTCATCGGGAAAGGAGGGCTGGGGGTCGGCGGCGCCTATGGGCAGGGACAAGTCTACCGCGATGGGAAGGTGACCGGCAAAACAAGGCTGATGAAGCTCTCTTTTGGTTTCCAAGCCGGAGGCCAGGGGTTCTGCGAAATTATTTTCTTCAAAGATCAGCGCGCGTATGAGGAGTTTACGAGCGGCGAATTTGCGTTCGACGCCACGGCGTCAGCAGTTGCCATCACTGCCGGGGCGCAAGCCACGACGGGGACGACAGGAGGATCAGCGGGAATGAGTGCAGGACCAAAATCCGGTGAACAAGTCAGCCTCGGCTACACCAAGGGAATGGCCGTCTTTACCCAAGCGATCGGCGGTCTGATGTATGAGGCGGCTATTGGAGGGCAAAAGTTCAGCTTTGACCCCCTCTAAGCGACGGCTAGGTATCGAGAGGTAGGCGAGGTGCTCCGCGACGAGACCTCGCCTACACGCCTTTCATGCCTCGGTAGCTAGCTCGAGCCGTTCATACATCGCGTACCTCCACCTCGAACTCGCTATGTCCGTACCCAGGATAATGTAATCCCATTGTGCATGTGTCATCCTGATGCCGAAACAATCCTACGGTATGCCCATCTGGCGCCTTGAGCACTTGAAAGAAGTTGTAAACCAAGGAGTCTTTTGCATTCGGCTGGGAATAAATCCGGAATCTTAATCCCAACTACAACCAAGGAAAGAAATAGAAAAGAAGAGACAGTGCAACTTGTGCATTGTGGTGCGCCCGACAGGACTTGAACCTGTAACCCCCAGATCCGTAGTCTGGTGCTCTATCCATTGAGCTACGGGCGCCTTCCGATGAAGTGCCGAGTCCGGGTGCTGAGTTCTGAGTTAAAAGATGAGCTTGATGAAATTGCTCAAGACTGTCTATCGCCTCAGCACTCGGCACCGTCAACTCAGCACTGCCGGAGTCAGTGGTTATACAGTTCTCGGAGAGAGAGGGTCAAGAGATGAACGCTGGAAAGTCAGGATTCGAGGTTCGGCGAAGTTGGCTAGAGGGCCGTTTTGCTCACTTCGTTTGAGAAGGAACTTTCAGCGCCACTCGAATTGTACGCGGTGACCGAGAAGAAATAGGTGGTACCGGTGTCCAGACCGGTGATGGTGTAGCTGGTGACGTCCACGGGCACAGTAGCAATCGGTGCATCATAGCCTCCAGAGACTGTTCCCAGATAGATTTTGTAGCCCTCAAGGTCCGGTTCGCTATTGGCATTCCACGATAGAGTGGCTGTTTCGCTGGTTGCCGTAACCATTTCACTGGTTGGCGTGGAGTCTTCTGGTGAAGTGCACGCAATAATGGTGAACTGAAACAAACAGATCAGAAGGCACTGATAATGGTTCACGATTGATCTCGCGAAGTCCATATCTTACTCCTAATCTTACTCCTACGGCGGGGCAGTTTGTTTGGAGGCCTACACTTGAGCAAGCCGTATAAGCAAGGCTTGTACCGAAGGCACCGCGAATGTATTCCTACAGAAGTCCTTGTATGTATAAGGACAATAGTGGATCACTCAGGTGAGCGCCGTGCGAGCTCTTGGGTAGAGTCGGCAGAATCGTACAGTTTGTCGGAATTTGTTACTCTTGTCGTTGTAAAGGAACTGGTGCAGAGATCGGCTCACATGCGCCGGTAAAAAAAGCCGAGGGGCTTCTACTGTGTAGAAGGCCCCTCAGCCAGTCTCACCAAACTAGAACTTACTTGCCGCCGCTCTTCTTTTCGTCCTTGTTACCGAAGATATCGGCATGGCCGCCCTTTTTCTCCTCTTTCTTCTCGCTGCCGAAGATGTCGTCGGCCTTGCCGCCATCCTGCTTCTTCTTGTCTTCGCCGTACACCACGACATGGCCGCTCTTCTTCTCTTCCTTCTTTTCGCCGGCGAAGGCTGGCGCACTGAATGTCACTGCCACTGCCACTGCCATGACTGCCATCAACATGCTCTTCATTATGAAACCCCCTATGAAATAAAAATTGTAAAATATGTGTGCCATTCACTTGGCACTTACCCAGATGTTCAGCAAGGGTAGTGCCGTTCTGCTCTATTCACAAAATGAGACGGAGACTAATGAGTTATCAGCAGGTTATGAAATTTCTCTCATGAACCTGCGCATGATTCTTCATACAGGGCTCTGTAGCGGAATGGTAAGGACGCGACTAAACCGCCTCATAAGAGAGCTAAGGGAGCTTCAAGAGGGGAACGCTTCGGGTGTTTGGCAGAGGTTTCTGGAACGAAATGTCTTTACTCTGTTTGCCATCCGATCGAGGAGTTATTCATGACGGTCATATCGGGAAGGCCCTTACCCACCCGAAATCACCGGACGGATTTCGATCTGATCTTTGTCTGAAAGCATTTCGTCTTCTGTCACTAATTCGTCGCCTCGAATCACCAAGTGCGCTTCAGCCAAAAGATCCAATTCGCGCAGCAGGTCTTTGGCCCGCTTTGGCCCTTTGATTTCAACCGACCGCGACGGGTGATTCAATTGCACGTGCATGGGGAGGATGATACGCGTTCCAGCGGCCAAGGAGCAAGGGTGTTCAGGAATGACGGGTGAATGCTCGAAAGGTTGAAGAACGAGAAGCCGATCAGCACGGAGCGGAGAGCCGGCTCTTTATGTAGGCAAGGCCGTCCTCCAGCGTTCCAAAGTCTCCGTCAAGCTGAGCCTCATAACAGTCGTCAAGGAGTCGGCCCATGTCGGGACCTGGCTGGACTCCCAATTCCAATAGGTGACGGCCCATGACAATGGGAAGGGGAGGACGGCGATCCACTGCCAGCTGCCGCGCCCTGGCCAGCAGCCACTCGCCGGCAGGAAATCCATCAAACTGTTTCGGCGGACGGCCTGCATGGTCGGCCCGCGCCACACGCACCAATCGGTCGATGCGGCGGACTTGTTTTGCCAACCGACGGACGGCGCTGTCCGAAGCGTTGGCGTCATAGAGGGCACGAGGACGGAGATGGCAACACACCAATGAAACCACCTCATCGATCAGATCGTGCCGGTTGGTCAATCGCTCAAGAAAACATCTCGTTGGGCCTTCTCCTTCCGATTCATGCCCTCGCGCGGTGACGCGCCCATATTCCTCTCTGGTCGTGGCCGGTTTGCCGAAGTCATGGCAGAGGACGCCCAAGCCCACGGCAAGATCGTCCGGCTCATGACCGGTTCGTTCTGCAGCGAACCAGTCCAGGCAGTGGAGTGTATGAATCCAGACGTCTCCTTCTGGGTGCCAGATGGGATCTTGCGGGCAGCCTTGGAGGGCGGCGAGCTCCGGGTAGAAACGAAGCCAACCGCAGTGATGTAAGAATTGCAAACCTAATGAAGGCTTGCTGCCTTGAAGGAGAAGTCTCTTCCATTCTTCCCACAGACGCTCGCTCGGTTGACCATCCTGGGACAGTGTGTGGCACAGGGCTACTGTTTCCGGCGCAACAGTGAACTCCAAACGGGCGGACAGCTGCATGCCACGCAAGACGCGCAGAGGATCTTCGGCGAATCGCGTCGATGCGTGGCGCAATATCCGTGCATCAAGGTCGCCGCGTCCGTTGAAGGGATCGCGAAGCTCCCTCGTGTCCGGATCCCAGGCCATCGCGTTTATGGTGAAGTCTCGTCGTGCAAGCGCCTCGTCGATCGGCATGCCGGGATCGACTTGTCTCGGCAACCCCGGAAGGGATGTGCCGTCAGTGGGTATACGGGAGGGAATGGAAAGATCGACCGGCAGGCCTTGCAGTTTGAAGACCTGGAATGTTTTCCCGACGAATTGCACGGAGAAGTGCTCAGCCAGCAGCGCATGGATTTGACCGGGCTGGAGCCCAACGACTTCGATATCCAGATCTTGAGGCTGTCGACCGAGCACAAGATCGCGTACGCAGCCGCCGACCAACCAGGCCCTTCCGCCTCCACGACGAATGGTGTGTGCGATACGGCGAAGGATCTCCCTGAGGTTGGGATCTTCAAGGCGAAGACGGATCGGCACTCAGATCACCGTTTCACGGAGAAACGTCGCGGCTTCTTCCGGTGACACGGGATTAATGTAGAAGCCGGTGCCCCATTCGAAACCGGCTACTTGCGTCAGTTTAGGAATGATCTCCAAATGCCAATGGTAGTAATCGCCGGTCTTCTCATGAAGGGGAGAGCTATGGAGGATGAAATTGTACGGGGGGCGGGACAACACTTTATTCATGCGGCGCAACGACTCCGAAAGGATCGAGGCCAGAAATTCAAATTGCGACTTCTGACTTTCTTCAAAATACGCGGCGTGACGCTTGGGAAGAATCCACATTTCGAACGGGAACCGCGGCGCGAACGGCGTCACACATAGGAACTCGGGATTCTCCGCGACGATCCGATCTCCATCGGAGAGATCCTGTCGGAGAATATCGCAGTAGATGCAACGCTCCTTCTGCTGATAATGAGCGCGGCATCCGTCAAGCTCCTCCTGCACATTGGTCGGGACGATCGGGAGAGCAATCAGCTGAGAATGGCTGTGTTCCAGCGTGGCACCGGCGGATGCGCCATGGTTCTTAAAAATAAGAATATAGCGGAACCGAAGATCCTTTCTGAGATCGATCATTCGGTCCCGATAGGCCCACAGCATGTCCTCG
>NZ_JBLYIG010000077.1:0-1706 GCF_049222245.1 Nitrospira sp. BLG_2
AACGTGGAACGTCAGCTGAACGATCCGGACCGCTGGAAATGAACAATACAGTGACTATCTCCTTCGGTATACCCTTCGACAGGTGCGGGATCGGCACATTCCGCAGAATCTCGTGCAGGAAACCTGGCTGGCGGCATTGCACGCCCGTGCCAGCACCTCGGACGACGAGGTGTGCGCATAGTGTTTGATTCTACGACATATAGGTCTGTACTTCGCTTTTACTGACACATTCATAACCGTGGCGGCTACTGAGTAACTTTCTTAAACACGATGTCCCCATAGTAGGCTTCCGCCGACTCGCCAGTATTGTCGGTGTCCGTCATGATCGCGATGCCGGAAATCATCGGCGGCTCCTCTCCAAAGGCCCGTTTGTAATCCTCGTAGACGTTACGCTCTTCCGTGACCCACGTATTGAGCTTGGCTGCCCCGCTTTCCACCACGATCATGTGAACCTGTTCTGTATACGGATTCGGCATGGCGGTCCCCACAGGGGCTCGGCTCTCCCAGATGTAATTGATGGCGCCGAGCGGCGGGTACCGGCCGTAGATCAGTCTCGCGGCTTCGTACTTCGCCTTGCCGAAGAGACCGACTTTCGCACTGTCGTATTGAAACGTGACGTAGAGACGCGCGGGATAATCGTCCCCCTCTTTCCTGGTCACATCGCTGGCCTTCAGGGTATTCGAGACCTTCCATCGCCATTGGATGATGGGATACTCCTTCGGATCCATCAGAATTTCTTTCGTGTATCCCGAAGAGGAAGCCTGACTGGCAGCCTTGACGACGACGCGATCCCCATCATGTACGAGGCTGTAGGTCGTGTGGCGGGGGATTTTTGGAAAAGTGAGCGGCTTCCAGCCGTCCGGCCAGGGTCCACTCGGAGCAGCTGTAGAAAAAGGACCGACCTCTACGGCGGTGGGGGATCGGGCTTGTAGCCGGTTCGGATCACCGAAGATCAGTCCGACCAACACGAAAGACGCGAGGCTGACAATCACGGAAGAAATAGATGGTGCCATACTCCTGGTCCTTTAAAAGGCATGTGGTGAAACATATCTATCCGCTTTATCCACGACACGCATCTCTATCGCCGCATCCAAGCAAACAACTTGATCAAGAAATTTTTGGTCCTCAGCGTGAAATGCGCTTTTCGCCAGAGATTGACCACTTTTGTATTGACTTCAGCCTGTGTGGGATAGGGATGGATCGTGCCAGCGATCGTTTTGGCCCCTGCTCCCGCCTTCATGGCGACGGAAAATTCGTTGATCATGTCGCCGGCATGGGCTGCCACGATCGTCGCGCCCAGAATCCTATCCGTCCCTTTTTGAATGTGAACCCGCGCAAACCCTTCGTCTTCCCCGTCCAGAATCGCCCGATCGACTTCATCCAGCTTGTAGGTATAGGTTTCCACCTCAAGGCCTTTCTCCTGTGCCTCTTTCTCATACAGGCCGACATGAGCCACTTCCGGCTCGGTGAAGGTACACCAGGGCATGACCAACGAATCGACGCTGGCGTAGCCCAGACCGAACGGATGCGGGAACAACGCATTCTGGATGACGATTTGAGCCATGGCATCGGCAGCATGCGTAAACTTGTAACGTGAGCAGATATCGCCCGCCGCGTAGATCTTTGGGTTGGTCGTCTGCAGTCTGGCATTGACCTTGATCCCGCTCTTGTCGTACTCGACTCCAGCCGTCTCCAATCCGATCCCC
>NZ_JBLYIG010000078.1:0-11850 GCF_049222245.1 Nitrospira sp. BLG_2
CAGCAGGAAGCGGCCGAGCAGCAAGCTGACCAACAGCACGAGGCGAATGTGGCAACTTACCAACGTGCATTTGGAGCGTGCATGGAAGGAAAAGGATACACCGTGAAATAGTCGCGGCACGGTACTCCCATTACACAAAGAGCCCGATGATCGAAAGGTCGTCGGGCTCTTCTCTTTTTGTCATCCGGCCAGCGAAACCTAGTCGTGGCCCTCCTTGAGGGCACACCCTAAACCGGACAGATCATGTGCTACATAAAGCGGAGATGATGTGCTAGCTACACTCCATCTTTCAACGGGTTGACATTACACATCGGCTGCCACAAAATATGTTGTCCGTTCTTCCTGAAGGGCGTGATGCTTCGCCCAGCTCATGTCATATGGTTACAAAAAAAATACCTGTGACTATCATCTCCGGGTATCTTGGTGCTGGCAAGACGACTCTCGTCAATCACTTGCTCACGCACAAGGCCGGCGGAGAAATTGGCGTGATCGTCAATGAATTTGGAGAGGTGGGAATTGATGGCGACCTCATCGTCGCCGACGAAGAAGCCTTGATAGAGATACGCAACGGTTGCATCTGCTGTACCGTGCGCACCGACCTCGTGGCAGGCGTGAAGCTCCTCTTAGAACGCAGTGACCGCCAACTGGATCGTTTGATCGTTGAAACTTCAGGACTGGCCGATCCGGCACCGGTGCTACAGACCTTTCTGGCAGACACCGATCTGTTGACCCGCGTCGAACTGGAATCCGTCGTGACGCTGGTCGATGCCGCCAATTTCCAACGCCAGATCGACGATGGAGTTGCGCGGGAACAGATTGCCTTCGCCGATCTGATTGTGCTGAACAAAGTCGATCTGCTGGACCCTGATGATATTGCGCCATTGGAACGGGATCTGCGTACACTCAACCCGATAGCGACTTTTGTCCGAACTGTTCACTCCGAAGTGGCCGCTAACGGCCTGCTCGGTGTGCGCCGGTTCTCATTGCCGAATCTGCTCGCCATCGAACCGGGTATTCTGCAAGACGCACATGACCATGAACATGACAATTCGATTACCTCCTGCGCTGTTAAAACCGACGATCCACTTGACCCGGACCGCTTCAATCGATGGGTCAATCGACTCGTTCAACAGCAGGGGCAACAGCTCATGCGCATGAAAGGAGTGCTGAATTTTCATGGCGAGGCGCGGCAGTTCTATTTTCACAGCGTACACATGTTGCTGGACGCGAAACCGGGCCGACCTTGGCAGTCTGAGGAGGGGCGCCAGAGCCGCTTCGTGTTCATCGGCCGCCATCTCGATGGCGCCGTGTTGCAGAGCGGCTTTCTCGATTGCGTACGCGACGTATCTCGCCGTCCTGTCGCCCATCCTGTCGTGTAGTCGGAGCGCATGATGAGACTTCAACATTATCTGGGTGGTTTGGAAAATCTCGGGCCGGTTAATTTCTTTGAGAAAAAAGTATTCATGGCGGAGTGGGAAAAGCGCATCTTCGGCATCCACACCGTGATGATGGCCGAGAGCGTTCATTTGGATAAGTCCCTCCCGAAATACCCACTCTCGGAAGTCCCAACGACGTTCAAGGACACGTGGACTTGGGCTTCGCTGCGCATCGGCGCTGAAAACATGCAGCCGTTCGAATATTTTAAGTATCGCTACTATGAAAAATGGCTGATGGGTATCAGTCAGTTTTTTATCGATCGTGGCTATGTGACCGTTAAGGAACTGGCGACATTGACGGAACATTACCGGGCACATCCTGATTCCTCACTCCCCGAGCAGCCCAATCCCGCGCTGAAGGAACAGGTGGTCCGGTACCTCCATCATGGCGATTCCGGTCTACGCGAGCCCGTGAACCTGGGTCGCTTTGCTCTTGGGGATACAGTCTATGTCGCGGATCCAGAAGCCGCTGATCACACGAGGCTGCCTGGTTTTTTACGGAACAAGAAGGGAACGGTCGCCGAAGTGTATCCAGGCGCGTTCGAATATTTTGTGTCGACTGGGCCGGATGGTCTGGACGGGCCGCAGCATGTGTATTGCGTGTCGTTTCTGGCCTCTGACATTTGGGGACCAGATAAGAGTGAACCCAACACGGTCATTTATGCCGATCTTTTTGAAGCCTACCTAAAACCTGCGCATTCAATGTAGGCGAGGGATCTCGCATGTCTTCACTCTTTGAATACGATAAGGATCGTGAAGCTGCCAGTGCCGCCAAAGTCCGCGCGCTGGAAGCGCTGTTGATCAAAAAGGGCGTGCTAGGCAGCGATTCTGTCGATGCAGTGCTTCGTCACTTCGAAACCGTTGCCGGCCCATTTAATGGTGCCCGTATCGTGGCGCGGGCATGGGTTGACGCGGAATACAAAGCGCGATTGTTGAAGGATACTCCGAAGGCCATCGCTGAGCTTCAATTTCCGGGCATGACCGGCGCCGAAGGCGAGCATATGAAGGCGGTCGCCAACAGTGCGACGGTGCACAACCTGATCATCTGCACCCTGTGCTCATGTTATCCGTGGCCAGTGCTGGGGCTACCACCTTACTGGTACAAAGATCCGGTGTTCCGTTCTCGCGGTGTGCGTGAACCACGCGCGGTACTCCGTGAGTTCGGCGTGACGATTCCTGAAGGCAAGGAAGTAAAGGTATGGGACAGCAGTGCCCAGATCCGCTGGTTCGTCATTCCTGAACGGCCGGCTCACTCTGAACATCTGAACGAGGAACAACTCGCCGCACTGGTCACACCGGAAGCCATGATGGGGGTGGCGCTGGTTCCTTCTCCGCCCCCTGCCTAAGGCATTCCAATGTTTACTCGATTCGAAGAATATGCCGCGACGCAGATGCTCGGGCAACCCGATTCACCGCCGCGTAGCGAGGGAAAGCTGTTCTTTAGCGAAGATTGGCAACGCACGGTATTTGGCCTGGCGTTGGCATTATCTAAAGAGGGACATTTCGAGTGGGAGGACTTCAGGCATAAGCTGATTCACGCCATTGCTGCTTGGGAAGAGAAGGCCTGCACCGGGCGAGCCACGTGGGAGTACTACGAACACTATACACAGGCCCTGATTGACATGCTCAACCAGTGCGGCATCCTCCAACCGGGCGAACTGGAGCAACAGATGAGGCCGGACGACGCAAGCACATGACCGCTGTAGTATCTGTCTCGTCGGCTCGAAAGGATCCTGTGCGAAGCACACGCTAGATAAGGAGAGCGTGATGTCAGAGCAGTCCGCCGGTCAATCTGACACGTCGTCGCTTGATAGTCTCACCCTTGCGCTGGTCGTGAGCGGTCTTGGCTTCTATGCGGATGAGGCGGTCGCGGATCTTCGCCGTTATGTCGAGTCCAAAGGGATCGCGCATACCGCGAAGGAATTCGATGCATCACTTGAGCATGCGGCACGGCACTTTGTCCAAGGAGATGCCCATTTATTTCTCTGTGACGGGGAGCCCTGCCGGCAACGAAGACGTTTTGATGCCACTTCCAATGTGTTGCTACGTGAGGCGGAACGCATCGGCTGCCGCATTTCACCCACGGCTTGCCAAGGGCCCTGCAAACAAGCGCCCGTAGCCTTACTGCGTATCGGCCACGGATGTGAATTCTTTGCTCAGTTCGTCCAGCATCGAGACTGGGAAGCTGTCTTGGGTTTTGCTCGACGAGCCTCTCAAGCGAAGACCGTGCTCGTCGATGCCGGGACGGCGCAACCGTTCCGGTTCGATCCAATTCATCAACCGGAAAAGCCCAGCGCGGCACTCGAATCCGTCCGTTTCCTTGTGGGACATTTCGAAGGAGCGGTTGAGTTGCCTCTTGAGCAACGATCGATCCAAAAAGAGGTCGTAGGAAGTTGGGAGGCCGGAGGGCGTTTCCTAAGCCTTCGGATGGCTGCGACGTATCGCGCGAAGAATGGTTTGTGGGATCGGCATCAGGTCCTTATTGTCCTCGGACCGGACGAGGAGACTGGAGCACTGGTGAGTCGAGCTTACACGGATGGAGGGGTGATCCATGAGTTTCACATCGTCATCGAGGAGAGGCGGCTGATGTTTGCGGATCGTGTGCCGCACCACGTGCCTGCCAGGGCCGCTCGCAAAGTGCTGACTCCCACCGAGGACGGTTATGAAGAGACGCTGGAACTTGATCGGGGACTTGGGGTCTTCGAACCCTATTACAGAATGCTCATTCAGAGGAAGGAAGGCTCGGGTACCTTCTGATTGAGACTGCATCCGCCTGTTCGCCACGGGAAACCCTGCACGGATACTTATTCCGCTTCATGACGGCGCTCATGGTGGCTTTGCGACGGCTGGGACTTTCGCTAGGCTACAGCGTCCATTTGACCACATACACTAAAAACGCCTGGAAATATTTCGGCATGCGCCGGCGTGAAGAGTAAAGACCACGTCAGACAGGCGGTTCATGAAGAAAAGCAGTGTCGACGAATCTGTGCTGACTTTGCACGGCGTGAGGATCACGCATCCCGATCGTCTTGTTTTTAAACATGAAGCGATCACCAAAGGAGACGTGGCACGATACTATGCAGCCGTCGCGCCCGTTCTCTTGGAAGAAATACAATGCCGTCCTATCAGTTTGTTGAGATGTCCGAGCGGCATCACTGCCGACTGTTTTTATCAACGCAATCTCGGCTTTGGACTAGGCACGGATGTCCACCCGTTTGACTGGCGTTACAAAGGCAGAAGCTACAAATATATCTATGTGAAAGACGAGAAGGGGCTCATGGAGATGATTCAGATGGGAGTCATCGAAATACACCCCTGGGGCGCCACGATCGACCACATCCATACTCCGGATCGGATGATCTTCGACCTGGACCCGGGTCCCACCGTGCCGTTTTCGGAGGTCAAGCAAGCGGCGCGTGATGTCCGCGATCGGCTCAAACAGGCAGGTCTCGACAGCGCATTGAGATGTACGGGAGGCAAGGGGCTGCATGTCGTGGTGTCGTTGGCGCCGACCAGCAGCTGGGATGATGTCAAAGACTGGGCAAGGGCTTTTGCTAACACGATGGTACGAGAGGCGCCGGACACATACGTCGCGACCATCACCAAATCCAAGCGGGTCGGAAAAATCCTGATCGATTTCTTCCGGAATGATTATACCGCCACGGCTATTGCCGGCTATTCATTGCGCGCCCGCCCGCGAGCGCCGGTCGCCGTGCCCTTGCAATGGCGCGAATTGACCGCTCTGAAGAGTGCCGGCCAATTCCGCATGGACACGGTTCTGGAACGCATCAAACGCCGCACACCACAGAAGGCCCCGCCGGAACAGCGGCTGCCAAAGGTGAGAGGGCAAGGCTGATACAACATGGCCGCAAGAACGCTATTCCCGATGGAAGCGATGCTCGTCCGGGAATTGCCGAAAGGCAAAGACTGGCGGTATGAACCGAAATGGGATGGTTTTCGCTGCTTGGCGCATAAGCGAGATCCAATCGTGACGTTGCGGTCCAAATCGGGCAGGCCGATGGAGCGATATTTTCCCGATATCGTAGCCCTGCTTGAGAAGCTTGCAGCCAAGATATTTCTTCTCGATGGAGAATTACTGGTCGAAGGTGAGAAGGGGTATTCATTTTCTGATTTGCAGCTGCGCTTGCATCCGGCGGCCAGCCGTGTTCATCTGCTGGCCCAGAAGCAACCTGCGACGTTTGTGATCTTCGATATTCTCAAGACAGAAGACGATCAGACGCTGATGTCGGCGCCGTTGTCTCAGCGCCGCCGATTTTTGGAGCAATTTTACAAGACGTATTGCTCGACAGAGAAGGCCATGCGGCTGTCACCCCAGACGGATCAGCTGAGTGAAGCTATGGATTGGCTTTCGTCTTCCGTATGGTACATCGACGGCATTGTCGCTAAAAAGAGTACGGATGCCTATGTGCCGGGTGAACGGGTGATGCAGAAGTATAAACCCATGCGGACCGCGGATTGCGTGGTGGGCGGGTTTCGTTACGGCAAGGATTCAGATGAAGTGGGCTCCCTATTGCTCGGCCTGTATGACGACGCGGGGCGGCTCAATCATGTCGGATTTACGTCCGGCATTGCCAAAGGCGATAAGCCTTCGCTGACGAAGAAACTTGAAAATCTGATTCAGGAGCCGGGCTTCACCGGAAATGCGCCCGGCGCGCCAAGCCGGTGGTCCACCGAGCGGTCGGCTCAATGGAAGCCGCTGTCTCCCAAACTCGTCGTGGAAGTCAGTTTCGATCATGTGACGGACGACCGCTTCCGCCACGGCACCAAGTTAATACGATTTCGGCCCGACAAGTCTCCTCGCCAATGCACCATGGAGCAGCTGCAGCAATAATTCGGGTTTGACACACTGCTGTATACATAATATTTTCCTTCCTTAGATCAAGCCCCCAGATTGCAATCCTTACCCATGCAGAAAAGATAACGACTTTGCAGCGTCTGCCGTTGAAATGTTCTCGCGCAGTTCAAAAATTTTCCCGAGGTGGCAATTACGTAAACGCTTCCCGCTTCCCCAAGGGCACCACCAATGTCCCTTTCTCCCCGTTTGGCTAGGCAGCCGATTTCTTGACCCGGAGTTCGGCGCGGTGGCCTGTAGCGGCGAGGACTCGGATGAGCACATCGGTCGATACACCAAGAGTGTTGCCGTTTGCAATGGCCGTGACGCGAGTTCTCGATGTGCCTGCGAGTTTGGCGATGTCGGCATGGGTGAACCGTCCGGATTGGATGATCTTGACGAGTGAAACGGTAAGGTTCGAGCGAAATTCCATTTCAGCCGTGTCGCTGGCAGATAGACCGAGTGCTCGACCCAGCTCGTCGGCGGTGCGAACCTTGACCAATTTGGGAGACTTAGACGTTGCCATGCAACACCTCGGTTAATCGTTGCCGACCAAGAGTCAATTCTTGGGTCGGTGTTTTCTGTGTTTGTTTCTGAAATGCATGGAACACCACGATTGCCTCAGGCGATTTAACAAAATAGAAGACCCGTATTGCCGTGGTCTTGCCCCTGATCCTTAACTCATGAGCTCCTGCTGCTACAGTTGGCATGGGTCTACTGAAGGGAGGTCCCAAGCTGATGCCTTTCTGCAGATCGCGTAACGCTTCCCCAGTTTGCTTCCGAATGTCCGGCTCTTGCCCTCGGATGAAGATCAATGCTTTAGGGTAAAGAGAACCGGCTTCACGTCGGCTAGTATGTCCTAAATATAGGACATATGCATCGCATAAGAAACGAAGACTCATGTGCGTAGACCGCCGCTCGTGCCGAAAGCGGTCGGGTTAGCTCACGGAACAGAAAAAGGGCACAACTTATCGCTGGTTTCGTGTGCGCGCCGCAATGCGCGATTCCGCCGAAGTCCAGCCGGCATCGAAGGGATGATCGGGGCTATCGATGTCGATGACCAGCGGTGCGTGATCCGAGGGTACAGGTTTTCCCTTCCGCGCCTCGCGATCGATTTCTGCCAGACAACGTGGTGCCTAATTCACATGTCTGTTTTTTCGGGGCCATTTCAAGTCTGACGATGCGAGAACAGTATGTTGGTCCAGTGTTGAAAGCTAAAGTGGAAAATGGGTGCCTATTTCGTGAGTTCGACAAGAAAGTCGGCGAGTGAGACAATGGCGCTGTCTCCGTGGCGTTTGAGCGTCAGGAGGTGTCGATCACCTGACACAATCCGGTCTGCTTGGGCTGCCATCGCGCATTCGAGAATGCGATTATCCGGCTCGTCTTTAAGAAGATGAAGAGTAGGACGGGGTCGCAGCACTGTTGCCGTTTGGCTGATCTCCTGTATGGCTTGCCGTGCTCTGTCTTCCACCCAATCGAACTTCATTTGGAGCACTCTGGCGGTTTCGGTCAGGATGGCGACCGAAGTAAAGAGTTCGAATCTTCCACGGATTGCTTCGAGAAAGGCTTCTTCGGCATTGCCTCCTGGAATGGCGAACGCTGAGATATAGATGTTGGTGTCAAAGACGACGCGCACGTCAGCGGCCCTGGAACACCAGTTTTTCCACGGCGGCTTCTGTCAGCAGTCCTTTCTTTCTGGCCTTCTTTGCGCCGTAGCGCTGTAACTCATGAAACTGCTCTTCTCGCCGTCGCCGCTCATAGACCGTGAGCATTTCCCTGAAGAGCTGGCTCTTGTTCTTGGCTTCCGCCTTAGCCAGCCGTTCAAAATTTTTGGCAAGATCGGATGGGAGGGAGACCGTCATCGGAACTCGCGATCGTTTCATGAGCACCTCCTGTATGAAAAAATCATACAGCTGAGACATGGGTGAGGTCAAACGCTGAGAGTAAAGGGGCGCAGGAAGGCAAGTGTCAGGTCTGCAATCAAATATCGAGGCAATGTAAAGATTACTCGATCATTACTGTTTCCGTGTGCGCGCCGCAATGCGCGATTCCGCCGAAGCCCAGCCGGCGTCGAATGGATGGCCGGGGCTGTCGATGTCGATGACCAACGGTGCGTGATCCGACGGTACAGACTTTCGCTTTCGCGCTTCGCGATCGATGTCTGCATAGACAACACGGTGTGTTAGTGAGGAGGCAGATCGCAAGACGGAACGCGCAGGACAAGCATTCTTCGCCCTTCAGCGGAAGATGGGCCGTTGGGCTCGCAAGGCCTGTGTGTTGACGGAGGCGGGCGTGGAGCGAATTGTGTTTGAGAATCGCTGATGAAAGCGATCTTCGACACAGACGTGTTTGGCGGCGCAAACTAAGGGGGTAGTCTTTTTCAGGGCGCGGTCTCGGTTCGATCACCGCGCCGTCCAATTCTTCCGAGGGATATTACTTTTCGTCTCGGATGGCTGCTTTTACTTTGTCCTTGAGCTCAGGAGTGACCTCCCGAATCCCGTGCTGTTTTGCGTGTTCCGCGGCATTCTTCATCACTTCCTCTTCGGTGTTGCCCCGTATGACATGTTGGCATCCGGACGATGGATCAACCTTGGCGCACTCAACGATTTCCCCATGGTCGCTCCTCCTTGTTGAGCTCGTTATAGGACCGAAGTCTGTAATGTGACGGTCTTGTAATCGATATCAGATCGGCAACGTATAGCCGATCTATCATGGAGCACAACTAGGGTAATCCCCAATCGTGACAGGCGACATACCGGACGGAAAAAGCGCTAAAAGGGACATGCCGAATAAAATGACGCGAGTAGTTGCTTACAGGCTAATTTTTTAGAGCCGCGGCCATTCGCACGAAGGCGTTCCGTCGGTCCTAACTGCGTATGCCATGGCTGTTAGCTTAGGTGAGGCGAAGCAGAAAGATCAGACTCGTCACTGTTTGCGCTGGCGCGCCGCAATCCGTGATTCGGCTGAAGTCCAGCCGGCATCGAATGGATGGCCGGGACTGTCGATGTCGATGACCAGCGGTGCGTGATCCGACGGTACAGGCTTTCCCTTTCGCGCTTCGCGATCGATGTCTGCCCAGACAACCCGGTCCTTTAACGAAGCCGTCACGAGCAGATGATCGATGCGCATGCCGAAATTCTTATAAAAACTGCCGGCGCGGTAGTCCCACCACGTGTATCGACCAGGTTCCGAGTGATGCAATCGGTCCGCATCGACGAATCCCGCGTTCGACAGCCGCGCGAACGCCTGTCGCTCGCGATCCGAGACATGCGTGCCGCCATGACAGGCGCGGGGATCCCACACATCGATATCGTCGGGTGCCACATTGAAATCACCGCCGATAACGGCTGCTGTGTCCGGAGTGACGGCCTCGTCGATCCAGCGGGCCAGCTTGTCGAACCACAGGAGCTTCGCTTCATAAAACGGCGAATCCACCTCCCGGCCGTTCGGCGCGTACACGCAGATGATCCGCACACCACCGCATTCGGCAGCGAGCATCCTCGCCTCAGCCAGCGGTTCATCATCACCGGTTTCAGAGGTCTCCGCCGGCCGCAGCGGCTCTCCAAAATTGGCGATCACGCCGCCGATGCCAAGCCTGCTTGCGATCGCGACGCCGTTCCATCGACCCTCACCATGGTGCACCAGCTCGTATCCGGCCTGCGTGAATGGTGCGACAGGTGCGTCGGCATCCGACAACTTCGTTTCCTGTATCATCAGCACGTCGGGCTTCGCTCGATCCAGCCACCACATGACCTTTTCCAGGCGAGCTTTCAGCGAGTTGACATTCCAGGTGGCGATGCGCATGCGTTAAGATTATCCTATCTCGACCGAGCCTGGGTGAGAAAAACAGCGACAGTCTACTTTTTCTAAGCGATTTGGACGGCAAGAGGCCTTCCAAGGCCGTGGCCGGGACATCCTTAATCAATTACCGTGTCATTCTAAAGGAGGACTTTCGGATGAGCCTCTACGATATCGACCTCGTCACAATCGACGGCAAGCGGCAGAAGATGGATGTGTATCGAGGCAAGACGCTGCTCATCGTCAACGTCGCGAGCGAGTGTGGCTTCACGCCGCAGTATGCAGGACTGCAAGCCCTCTACGACAAATTCAAAGATCAAGGGTTCGTGGTGCTCGGGTTTCCCTGTAATCAGTTCGGGCATCAGGAGCCAAAGGGCGAAGCAGAGATCGAGCATTTCTGCTCCAGGAACTACGGCGTCACGTTCCCGATGTTCGCAAAGATCGACGTGAACGGTGGGAATGCACACCCGCTTTATCAATATCTCAAGGCGGAGAAGCCAGGGATTTTCGGGACGGAGGCGATTAAGTGGAACTTCACCAAGTTCCTCGTCGGTTCCGACGGCACGGTACTCGAGCGCTATGCACCGAGCGACAAGCCGGAGGCGATCGAGGCGGATCTGGCAGCGAGGCTGTAGGCGTCCGGAGAAACGCTGGGTCAGCAGCTGTCATGAAATTAAGGGGACAGACTGGCTATGCTTGCAGGGGTTCGCTGCTCACATTGCGGTAGCGATAGTGAGCAGCGTTCGAGCACGCTGTCAACAGCAACCTGCGAGCGTTATGCCTTGTATTGTGCGTCCAGAGGAACAGGCAGCGTGGGGGTGATGCGCCAGGGTAAGAGATGAACCCATAAAATGAGACCCCCACACATTGCCCCCTGACTTGCTTCGGGACGAACCTCGATGGGACGTCAGCCGGGTTTCATAAGAGCCCAACGATCAGAAGATCGTCGGGCTCTTCGTTTTGGGCATCCGCCAGTACTGACTTCCTTCATGGAGAAAGCGAAGAGGTGCATCCGCCGGCGTCAATTACGATATGGCGCTGAACAGCCGGTGGCTCATGCGAACCGTGTATGAACCTCATCCTCCTGATCGAGAACCGGTCAGCTCGGTGCCATTAGGTTCTGGCGATGCCGAGCATCTGTGTGAGCAACGCAATGAGTGCGACCAGGACACCGATGCCGATAAAACCATAGATCATGATTTTGATATGATCCATCCAACCCTCCTTGTAGGTGAAGTTAATGATGCATTCCCCCCTCGTGCAAAAAAGGCATCCAAAATTCGGTTCTTCTCATGCGCGACTCTTTGTCGGTCACATGGCTGATCCGCTTCTGATTGTGACGCCCTGTTTCCATCCGTAGAGAATGGCTTGGTGATACTGACTCCGGAGCCCCATGACACTCTCACGCAATTTCGGCGCGCGGCCGCGTAGTTCATATGGACCTCCAGGCACGAAGACAGAAGCATCATAAGCCAACAGCGCTTAAACTTCCAGAGCAGTTTGGCGAGTCAGTATGTGCCATTGTGCTATGCGAAGACTTGAGTATTCGAGTATGCCGACGGGAATCTGGAGGTGGAACAGTCTGTTCTTGTAGGAGAAATCTCCATTCATCCCAGTTAACGGCCGGCATCGTCGTGATCTGAATGCCCCATGGAGGCATTCATGACCGCTGCAGCACGAGCGTTGCGACTCAGGCCCGTCGGGGCAATTTCCAGGTAGGTCTCACATAGTGGCAGGTATATCCGCTGGGATATCGTTCAAGAT
>NZ_JBLYIG010000079.1:0-4965 GCF_049222245.1 Nitrospira sp. BLG_2
AGGAATCGAGCAACATGCTGGTCCCGATCGTCGTGGCGCAAACGAATCGAGGCGAACGAGCGTATGATATCTATTCACGCCTGCTGAAAGATCGGATTATTTTCCTTGGAGCCCCCATCGACGATGTATTTGCCAACTTGGTGATCGCGCAACTTCTGTTTCTGGAAGCGGAAGATCCTGAGAAAGACATTAATCTCTACGTCAATTCCCCTGGAGGTAGTGTCACAGCCGGATTGGGCATCTACGATACCATGCAATATGTGAAGCCTCCGATCAACACCATCTGCCTTGGCCAGGCTGCCAGTATGGGAGCGCTCCTCTTGACGGCCGGAACAAAAGGCAAACGGTTTGCTCTGCCGAATGCACGGGTGATGATCCACCAACCGTTGGGCGGATTCCAAGGACAGGCGACGGAAATCGATATCCACGCTCGGGAAATTCTCAAGATTCGCGAACGCCTCAATGAAATCATGGCCAAGCATACTGGACAGCCGATCGAAAAGATTGCGCATGACACCGAACGGGACTATTTCATGTCCGGCGAAGAAGCGAAGCGGTATGGCCTCATTGACGAGGTTATTACACGACCACCCAAATTTATGAAAACGATAGAATCCGGCGACGGGGCAAAAGACGGGATCAAAGGCAAGTAACGCAGGAGGATACATGGCCAAGCAAGAAAAGATGGATCGTCACTTGCGATGTTCTTTCTGTGGGAAAAGCCGTGATGAAGTGCGAAAACTGATTGCCGGACCAACGGTTTATATCTGTGATGAATGCGTCAATCTTTGTAATGACATCATTGCGGAGGACTGGGAAGAAGCAAAAGAAGAAATTTCGTCCAAACTCAAGAAACCAGCAGAAATCAAACATCACCTCGATCAATACGTCATCGGACAGGATCGGGCTAAACGCATTCTGTCTGTGGCCGTGCACAATCATTACAAGCGCATCTCGTCAAAGGAAAAAGAGGTCGATGATATTGAACTCCAGAAGGGCAATATCCTTATGGTCGGTCCAACAGGCACGGGAAAGACCCTCTTGGCCCAGACCTTGGCCAAATATCTTGACGTCCCTTTTACTCTTGCTGATGCCACGACGCTGACAGAAGCCGGTTACGTGGGCGAAGATGTCGAGAATATCATTCTGAAACTCTTGCAAGCTGCCGACTATGACGTGGAACGAGCTGAGCGAGGAATCGTGTATATCGATGAAATCGATAAGATCAGTCGAAAAAGTGACAGCCCGTCTATTACACGAGACGTATCCGGTGAAGGCGTTCAGCAAGCATTGCTGAAGCTTATCGAGGGCACAGTCGCGAATGTCCCTCCACAGGGAGGAAGAAAACATCCACATCAAGAGTTTATTCAGGTCAATACGAGCAACATTTTGTTCATCTGTGGTGGAGCATTTGTCGGTTTGGAACAGATCATCGAACAGCGTTTGAATCGAAAAGCTATGGGATTTGGGGCTGAAATCCGTGGAAGAAGCGACATTCGTCTGGGCGACATGCTGGCTAAGGTTCAACCCGAAGATTTTCTGAAGTACGGCCTGATACCTGAATTCGTGGGACGTTTGCCGGTCGTGGCCACGTTAGAAGAGTTGGACGAGCGAGCTTTGGTCCGTATCCTTACAGAGCCACGCAATGCATTGACCAAGCAATACGAAAAACTGCTGTCGTTCGAGAAGGTCAAGCTCCGATTCACGGAAGGAGCATTAGGAGCGGTAGCACGAAAAGCCTATGTCCAGAAAACTGGTGCCAGAGGCCTTCGGGCAATCCTGGAAGAAGTGATGCTTGACATCATGTACGATGCCCCCTCGCAGAAACAGATCGTCGAGGTGGTCATAACGGAAGATGCGATCTTGGGTAAAAACCCCCCGATGCGCATATTTGAACATGAAAAAGATGCTAAGTCGGCGTAAGAATTGTCCAAATTATATAAATGATCAATAGCCACCTAACCTATAATTCGTAGGGGCCAAATCGATCTGCTAGGTAGCCTTTCCCTGCCTCTTGTCTAGGACCTCATCTTCCTCGACAATCTGAAACACCGCGCTATACTTGCCTCGTGCGCATCTGGGATGGAGAGGTTGTGAAGTACCCTATTTTAACGAGCCTTCGGCACAAGGGCAAAGTCATTGAACTTGACACGGCACGTGAAATGGTCGTCCTGTTGGGTATCAATGGGGATGTAATTGGCAGCTTGTCCTGGGACTTCGTCATTGATCAAATTCTCACCTACCGTAAGGTGTCGGTTCAAAAGGAAGTCCGGTCGGAACCTCGAATTTCGCTCGCATTCCGGGTTCGCTACAATAGTCCAGAGGGGCCGAGATTTGAAAGTCGAGCAGGGGGTATCGGCGGCGGGGGATTATTTATTGAAAGCCAGACGCCACTCCCTGTAGGGACAAGACTGGCTATGGAGTTCTCGCTTCCGGAGAAATCCGAGGAATGGATGCCGGCAAAAGGAACCGTCGCCTGGGTCTGCCCGAAAGCCGACCAATATACGTTCAGTCCTGGAATGGGGATCCGGTTCACTGAGATAGCTGAGAATGTCCGCGATCGAATCCATGAGCTAGTGAAAGCAATCCAGAATATAGATCAAGCAGCCTAATTCCGCTCCTGGCTTAGACTACCCAGAAAAGCGGAAAAGGAATGGTCCCATGACGTTTCCTGTCGTTTCTACATCGGGGCATCAGGGTAAATCTCTCGTTATTGATCCTGGGCAAGAGATGATCAACGTGCATGATACCTCGGGTCAGCTTTTGGGCAGCATGTCATGGGGTGCGATCATCGAGCGAGTCATCGTGAACGGAGAAGATGCTCGGTTTGCCCACTGTCGTACCCAGCCTCGCGCGCCTCTGGCACTGAAGGTCCGGTATACGACACCAGAAGGAAAGCAGTTCGATAGTCTAACCGGCGGAATCGGCGGCGGGGGACTCTTTATCGAGAGTGGTGCTCCTCTCAGTCCAGGCACCGAGCTGACGGTTGAATTTGCGCTTCCGGATCGGCCGTGGGACAAGCTAAAGGCGAAAGCAAAGGTCGCCTGGGTCCGCAACAAGCCGGAGCGATACCTTCTATTTCCCGGTATGGGCATCCAATTTGTGGAATTGGATAAAAAGATCCAGGAACAATTGGTCGGACTGGTGGAGGCTTTGAACAGAAGTCGGAACCCTTCGTAACTGATTGAGTATTCTAATCGGTATGTAACGTCCAGAACACTTGTTCTTCTGGGATGGTTACTGCTGAATCAGATCAGCCCGCAAGAACGCAGGTACGCTGCTTCACCGGAACAACCGCATCCGTTCACATCCAGCGGACGTAGCATCCTCTGACGAACCCGATGCCCTATTGATATACAAGTGGATTGGAGCCCGTACTTCGCAGCACATCGCCAACAAAGATTCGTAAACCGGTATCGCATTGATACCGCGCTGATATTTAACCACGAATGCCCCGTCAATAGTCACGTCAGTTGCATTCGGTCCTGGATGTCTTAATAAAAGACTACAGTGACAACAGCCTGTATGTCAGTGAGAGAGCGCACATCACTGGCAAGATTTAAGAGAAGCATGAAGCTATTGAGATGAGAATCACGCAGATTTCTGAGGGTCTTCTTGCATCGATGGTAGTTCTTTAGCCGCTTCGATAGATTGCTGGATTTCTTTTTTGGCCGCATCCATTTCTGCCTGAATCGTGCTCATTTGAGGATCGACGCTATTGCGGACATCGGTCACGGCTTGCCGAAACGTTCGCACGACTTCTCCCAGACCTTCACCGAGCTGCTGCAGGTTGTCGGAAGATGCTGCCACCGGTGGTTGCATCGCTTTGGCTTTGAGCGCAGTCTGTTGTGCCTGCACGCGAGCGACCGCATCTTTGTTCACAATAGCGGAAGGACGTTTAGCAGTCGCTTTAGGTTGGGAACCCGGGGGCAAAGGTGGATACGAAGCGTGAGCCCTTGGAGGCGGAGCGGCAGCCCGTTCCTCCATCGATAGCACCGAGTTGGACACAGATATCGATGCGTGATTGAAGGAGGGAGCCGAGGCCTGCGGAGTCTGAGAGCTTGTGTTGTACAACAATGAGGCGGTGGTGCCGGGTGTCAGTTCCGGGCCAGGGGCATAGGGAGCATGTGGTCCAGTTGTTGCCGAAGATGATCCCGTGGTCGGAGGTTGACCTGTCGCTGCAATGTTTGCCGAAGTCTGAATAGCTTGTGGCTTCACGGTTTCTTGCTGGACGTGGCCTGAAGCGGGTTGGGGCGCTTCGTTGACTTCTTTTCTAAACCCTTTCAAGGCCTTGCCGACACCTTCGCCGATCTGCGGCAGACGGCCCGCTCCGAAAACAATCAGCACGATGACCAGAATGATAATGAGTTCCGAAAAACCCATTGTGCCGAACATATACGGCCTCTCACGTGATTAGGAAGATGGCCCTTGCCGGATGAATGAATCTAGCCGCTCCTTGGATATGGTGTCAAGAAAAGGGGCAGAGCGCAACGCTCTGATATGAAAGGTCAGAGAAGGGGCATGATTTCTGTTTGAAGTGGTAAGCCATACACGACGGCTTCTCGATCCGATACATAAACGTCAAGTTCACTCCTGATCCCAAACTCTCCCGGCAGATAGATTCCCGGCTCAATGGAAAAGCAAGTCCTGGGCAGGAGCCGACGACCGTCCTGGGTTTCCAAATTGTCGATATTGGCTCCATTGCCATGGACTTCTTCACCGATCGAGTGGCCGGTTCTATGGATGAAGAAATCGCCGTAGCCTGCCGCTCTAATCGTATTACGGCAGGCGTCGTCGACTTGCCATCCGCAAGGAAATCGACCTATAGCCACCTGATCTTGGACAAACGACAGCGCGGCATCGCGTCCGCGCCGAACAAGCTCAAAGATCATGCGCTGCTTTGCCGGTATTTGCATGCCGGTATAACCTGTCCAAGTGATATCCCCATAGACCGAGCCCGGTGTC
>NZ_JBLYIG010000080.1:0-9892 GCF_049222245.1 Nitrospira sp. BLG_2
GAATCAGCTCATGAACGCGTATGACCGGCCGAAGCGCCGCAAAGTCGAACATATGCTCGCTGCGACGGGGTCTGTGATGCGGCTTGTGGCGGAAAAAGGGCTGCCGGGCCGGCAAGACTTGACGTCGTCAGAACGAGAATGGCTCGACAAGGATCTCGGGAACGCTGTGAGTGAATGGGAGAAGAGCGATTTCAAAGAGGCCGCCGCGCTCATTCGGACGGCGCAACAGCTTCTGTCGGTCGACCATGCATTCTTGAACGAACTCTTGACCCTGCTCCTTCCGCTGGTGCGGAACATTCGCGAGACCTTTTCTCGGCAAGGCTGGCTTTCGTTCGACGGGTTGCTGGCGCGGGCACGGACACTTCTCTTCGAACACCCGTCCGTCCGTGAGCGGATTAAGCGGGATTATCGAGCCGTGCTGGTCGATGAATTTCAGGATACGGACCCGGTGCAGTACGAGATCATCCTTGCCGTCTCGGAGCGGCAGGGCAGCCGGGCCGACGTCTGGCACGACATGCTGCTCGAACCGGGGAAACTCTTTATTGTCGGAGATCCGAAACAATCGATCTATGCCTTCCGGCGTGCCGATATCGAAGCCTTTGATCGCGTTATGGAGAAAATCACAGCGGGTGGTGGAATGGCCCAAACATTGACGACGAACTTCCGAAGCGACGCGGCGGTCTTGGAACCGGTGAATGAGATCTTCGATCGGCTGTTCGAACGGAGGCCGCTGGTCCAGCCGGCGAATGTCCGTCTGGAGGCTCACCCTCAACGGTGCGCGGCGTCGATCGAGCCGGGCGTTCGTCTCAGCGTGACAACGCCGGATGGCGAAGAAGAGACATTCGATGCCGCAGGGGCGACGAGAGGCGAGAGCGAAGTACTGGCCCGCTGGCTGACCGACGAGGTCCTGAGTCGTCCTGCAATGAAGCCGGGCCATGTGGCGTTGCTGTTTAGAAAGCTCACGCAAGCCGATGCCTACCTCGATGCCTTGCGCCGGCACGACCTTCCCTATGTCATCGAAGGGGAAAAACATTTCTATCGCCGCCAAGAGGTGCTCGACCTCGTCAATCTGATGAGGGTCTTGGAGCATCCGCATGACGAGGTCGCCTTGACCGGCCTCCTTCGTTCGCCACTCGGTGGTCTGACGGATCGGGAACTTTATGAGCTCAAGCAGGCGGGGCATTTCAATTATCTCCGCGCGGCGCGCCTGGAGGGATGGCTCCATGCCCGTGCCGCTGCCGTTCGAAGACTGTATGAACATCTGGCTTGGCTCCACCGGATGATCCCTGTGCTGCCATTGACCGAGGCCATCGAGCTGATGTTCGACCGATTGCCGATTTTGGACTTGGCTGCCGCGTCACTTCATGGCGAACAGGCCGTGGCGAATCTCATGAAGGTGAAACAAATGGCTGCGTCATTAGCCGACCGTCCCCACATGACCTTGAGCGGATTTGTGGAACTCATGATCGCCCGGCTTGAAGAACAACCGGACGAATCGGAGAGCCCTCTCGCCGAGGAATCGCTCGAAGCCGTGCATGTCTTGACCATTCATAAAGCCAAAGGGTTGGAATTTCCCATTGTCGTGCTGCCGGGCCTCCATCAGGGGAGCGGGCGGGAGCGGGGCGTGTCGCATGTCTCCTATGATTGGTCGAGTGGAACCTACGGGCTTTCCCTGGACCGCCATTGGTCTCTCGGCTCGCTGATGGTCCATCACAAGCTGCGGCTGCGCGAGGAGGCGGAACGGCGACGGGTGCTCTATGTGGGGATGACCAGGGCCAAGGACTTGTTGTTATTATCAGGGGGGAGCACGACCCGATCGGTCGGTGAAACGGTTTTCGACCTGCTGCGGAACATTGGTACAGGGGAAATCGGAACCGCCTCAACTGAGGCTTTGAAGGTCGGAGGCAGCGCGATTCCCCATCGAGTCATCAGAGCACCGGAACGGAAGCGGCCCAGCCGACGCATGGACGGGGCGGACAGTACGGCACTGATTGACCACGAGAAAGTTGCCGAGCTGTGGAAGATAAGGACCGCTCGATGGGCTGAGATTCGTCAAACTCCACATCATGTGACGCCCACGACGCTGGGCCAATCAGCGGCGTCGGTCATACGCGAGACGACTCAGGTTCGACAAGATGCGGAGATCGGGCGGTTGGCCGGTGTGGTGGCCCACCGTCTGCTCGAGCGATGGGATTTTTCACAGGACCCATCCGGCTTATATACGCAGGTTGCCTCAGCCCTTCAGGCGGTCCTTGGACCGGACGATCAATCCCATGCCGGAACAGTCGCTGAATCCGTGAACGATCTCCTTGCAACGTTCAGTCGATCGGAAGCTTATGCGCGTCTCCGTTCATCCCGGATCCTTGGTCGAGAGGTTCCGTTCATCATGCCGTGGGGGGACAGGCAGGTCATGGAAGGAGTCATCGACATCATCTATCAGTTTGATGGCGAGCTTTGGATCGCCGATTATAAAACGGATGCTGTCTTGGCCGATGAGGCGGTGCTTCATGCGGAGCGATACCGAGTGCAAAGCCAGGTGTACAAGGCGGCTGTGAAACAGAGCCTGAGATCTGAGCCCCGGTTTCACTGTCTGTTCCTTCGTTGCGCCGCGGCGGTAGAATTATGAGGGTAGGAGACAATGGAAATGGCCGGCCGGGACCATATCTCATCTGAAGCCTTTGCGCAGCTGGTTCAACAGGCGATTGCTGATCTGCCTTCCCCGTATGCCAAGTTGATGGAATCGATCGCCGTCGTGGTAGAGGAAGAACCTCCGGAAGAGGTCTTGCGGGATCTGGATCTAGACGGCGAGGACGACTTGCTTGGCTTGTACCAAGGACAGTCGCTGGCGGCTGATTCATTTTTCAGGTCGGGAGGGGAATGCCCGCCACGGATTTCCATCTATCGCGGACCGATCCTGAGACTGTGTGAAAGCCCGGAAGAAGTGGTGCAGGAAGTGTACGACACGGTCGTTCACGAACTGGGCCACCATGTGGGCTTGGACGACGACGAGATGCCGTACTAAGTGAGTATCGAGATTCGAGTCCCGAGTCGAAGCACTGCCTTAGCTCAACTCCACCGACTTTTGGCTTTCCCTCTGGTAGCCCAAGAGAAGCATGACGGCTCCAACCACCACCATGGGCAAGGAAAGGATTTGTCCCATGGTGATCGGTCCCAAGAGAAATCCTAAGTGCTGATCGGGTTCACGGAAGAGCTCAACGATCAGTCGGCTGATGCCGTAACCGGTGATGAAACTCCAAAAGACTGTGCCGGGCGGGTTAGGACGTCGATCGATCCACCATAATGCTGTAAACAAGACAAAGCCTTCCAGCGTGGCCTCATACAATTGCGAGGGATGGCGGCAAGCAGGCCCCCCTGCTGGAAAGACCATGCACCAGTCCACGTCTGTCGGCCGACCGAAGAGTTCACCATTGATAAAATTCCCTATCCGGCCGAACCCTAGGCCGATGGGAGTGACGCAGGCTGCCAAGTCTGCGATGGTATAGGCTGGAATTCCTTGCCTTCGGCTGAACCAGATCAGCGCGATAATGGTTCCGAGGAGCCCGCCGTGGAAGGACATGCCTCCTTCCCAGACCGCGAGGAGTTTCAGTGGATTTTGGCTATAGTACGAAAAGTTGTAAAAGAGGGTGTAACCGATCCGCCCGCCGAGAAACACGCCGAAGGCCGCGTAAACGACCATGTCGTAGATCTGGTCTTTCCTGATCGCCAACCCTTTCCGGGCAACTTTGTGCTGAATGAGAAAGTACGCCGCGGTCAGGCCGATCAGGTACATCAGCCCATACCAGCGGAGCTGGATGGGGCCCAGCGACACGAGAACCGGGTCGATATCGGGATAGGGGATGGCGGCTGGATGGCCCATTACTGTGCTTTCAGAATAGTCCTTCGTGAGACGACGTTTATAGCTTGAGGGAAACACGAATCAAGCATCATCACAGTACCCTTTGGGACCTCCGGCAAAAGTTGCCGCAGGATCATACGGTGGCTCACTTGTCAATGCAAGCGCGCAAAGATTAGAGACGATTAAAGGTTGGCGCCAGCAAAGCGGCTTCCATGGCTGCTTTGCAAGTCTGTACGAATTGAAAGTGTTGGTTTTCTGAAACGACTGTGGTTCGCTCTGTCGAGAAAAAGAGACCAAATATTAGTCACCTCTCATTGACAAAAAACGCCACCTACTGTTTTTCGCGGGAATCCTCTCCTTGACGCGCATTCATATCCTGGCACAGAGCATGCTCAATGGTCTCGGCTTAGGAAGAATTGCTGAACGATCTTCCGGCTCATTCACCATTATGAGGAGGTTCACCATGTCGGAGCAGGGGAATCAGGTCGCCAAGGCAGCAGCATTCATCGCCGGTGGGGCGGTCATCGGAGCGGGACTCGGGCTCCTCTTCGCTCCACAGACCGGTGTGGAAACTCGTCGAAGCATCAGCCGCTATGCCCGCAAGGCGCAGATGCAGACCAGCCGATGGGGCCGTGCGATCAAATCGGGTGTGGAAGAAGTGCTGGACCGCAAGCCGGCAAAAGACAAGAATAGCGGGGAATCGCGGCCGCAATTGACCGCGGTGCTGAACTAAGCTTCTCGAGGATCATCGGTAACAGATCACCCCGTCGCTTCCTCCGTCGGCACGGGCTGTCTGTTACCGATGGTCCGAGGGGATCTAAATACTGATGACCCCCGCCAGTTCTCCTACTCGAGCACCCTCTCTCGGATAGCCTGAAATGTCCAGGATCCCTTTGGGATTTCCGTCGCGGGTGAGGCAATCCTCCGAATAGTAGATCGGCATCATGGTTCTCAGTAGCTTTCCGCCGTCGATCCATTCGACGATCGGCGTGGTCGAGGCCCGTTGGTTTGCAAGCCGCTTCAGCACCATTTCTTCATACGCATCCGGAGTATTCTTCAAGTTCCTCGGCTCGAGGGTCGTCTGTTTTATCGTGACGTTGGAACGCTTCGAGAACTTCCGCGCGGCTTGGCTGCCGGTGAGGAAGTTCTTTATCTCTTCTTTCGATCGCGGTTCATTCGCTACAGCCTGCATGGCCATAATCGAGATCCCTTCCTACTTATCGAATGTCCAGCTGAAGATCAACGCTCCGCCGTCGGCAATATTCGGATGCTGATGAACATCACGATAGGGCCTATGGCCGTCATGCAAATAGGGGTCCGGATGGATGAAACGAAATCCATCATTCGCGGAGGCCTTCTCGGGCGGAGGAGGGCCAAAGAACTGCGCTCCCCCCGTCTGAAGGTAGCTCGTCTTGTCGGACGCTTTTGGGGAATGCGTAAGATTGCGTTCGTTCTGAGGTCTCGTTACGACTTCAGCCAAAGGCGGATCGGCAGCAAGCCATCCGACGGCGAGCACCGGTAGAGCGATGTATAGCCCAACGATTGCCCGTCTTCCTGTTCCTCGGCCGGCCGTTGCGAACATGGTTCTGAATTTCATAATTTTCCTCCTTACCGATCAAGAAACGCGATGCAGATTGCTCAACCGGAGTCGAGTGACGTCACCGCTTCCGTATTTGTGCGATTCATACAGGCTACCGTGCCGGTCGATCGAAATGTCTTCTCCTGTGTTCCGGCTCCTGACCGGACCGCAGTCGCGCAGGGCCGAGACCGGATTCCGGCCCCAGCAGACCTGATCCGGGACCAATGGACGGAGACAGAGGGAATGTCGGTGAGCCAAGATCCGGGCTTCGTGGCGGAATATGAGACTCCGGGGGGGCGCTTGGAATACGTGGTGTGCGCGATCCACCGTGAGCATTCGGAAGGTCTGTGATCCCAGGTGATCCAACGGGGTTTGTTCGACGATTGCCGTATAGGTCGTGATCCTGACCGTACACGACGGCGCCATACGTCAGAAGGATAGCGGCCAGCATCGATCCGAGGAGGATATCCTTCATCGCCCACCCACTCTTTCTTGTTCCCTCGTCGAACGCGACGGTTCATTTGAAGAGGTTTGAAATAGTCGTATCCGTTTTCCAGACCCTTCGATTCTCGCCCACCGACTCGCGACCGTTCCCAAACGTGTTTCGGCGCCCGGCTTCGTCGCTTGGCTTCAACAGGGATGAAGAGCCGCCTGACACCAGATGGGTTTTCATGACTTCTTCTGCCAAGGAGTCCGCGTTGCTGAATTCGTTATCGTAGACGTCGGTCTGATATTCCTCGGTGTCGGCTTTCGCCAGAGACGACCAGACGGATTGGCCGACATCGTTGACGCGAATCTTTGTGACCGTCGAGAGGCCGGGCCTGATAGGATGCTCGCGCAGTTCATCGGCCTCCAGCGCGATCCGTACCGGTACCCGTTCGGTGATGTGGATAAAGTTACCGGTGGAGTTGTCCGGCGGCAACAGCGCGAACGGGCTTCCGGTGCCGGGCACCAGGCCTTCCACCGTGCCGCGAAACGTGTGTTTGCCGCCGTAGAGGTCCACGCGCACTTCGGCCGTTTGGCCCGGCCGGATGTCCGCCAGGTCGGTTTCGCGCAAGTTGGCTTCCACCCAGAGATGGTCCAGCGGAACGATCGTCATGAGATTCGTGCCCGGCTTGACCCGGTCGCCGACCTGGGCCTTGCGTTTGGCCACGTATCCGGACGTCGGGGCTCGGATCTGCTGCCGCGCATATTCGAGATGTGCGTCGATGAACTCATGTTTCGCCAGCTCGACCGCCGGATGTTCCATCACTGTCGTGCCGCCGATCCGGGCGTCGAGCGCGTCGTATTCGGCCTGTGTTTCCCGCACATCTGCTTCCAATGCCTGCAAGTGATCAAGCGCATTCTGGAGAATCTGCTTCGACACGGCTCCGCTGGGTACCCCTCGGCGGTACCGATCCATGTCGTGGCGGATCACATCGTGCCTAGCCTTGCGAGCCGCCAATTTTTCCGCCAGTTGTCGTTGCGTAAAAAAGAGCGAGTTGATGTGGCGGACCGCCTCGCCGAGTCGCCCGCGCGCCCGTCCCAGCGCCGCAGAGGCTTCATGCTCATCGAGGCGGACCAGCACGTCGCCTCGATTCACGAACTGAGTTTCCTCGAACAGCACTTGCGTGATGATCCCGCTGGCCTGCGCCGTGACCGACACGAGGTTGCCGGTCACGTAGGCATTGTCGGTTTGAACCCAATGCCGGGCCGTCGTCCACCAATATCCGCCATAGGCGAGGCCTGTCAAAATCAGCACGAGGGCCACGATCAACAGCCGCCGGTTGCGTTGTGCGTGCAACGACTCTTCAGCCGGCTGCGGCGAGGGCGGGAGAATGGAATGGGTATCGCTCATACGTTCAACTCGTCGGGTCCTCAGGTTTCTTTTCCACGTCGGGATTGGTGTATCCGCCGCCTAATGCCTCAATGAGATCCACCGCCGCTACCAGTTGATCGCTCTCCAGTGCCCGCAGAGCATATTCCTGCTCCAGTACCGGATAGCGATGGCGAAGGACTTCCCGGTCGTCGTCCAGCCCTGACACGACCCGCACTTTCGCCAGGCGCCAGTCCTCGGTGAGCGACGCCACCAAGCGGTGATGCGATTCCAGCATCTCGCGCGTCGACTGCCAGGCGCTCAGGCTGTCCGCGACTTCCCGCAGGGCGTAGAGCAGCGTGTCTTTATACAGTTCCACAGCCGCATCGTACTCCGCCCGGTGCACCGCCAGTTCGCCTCGCAAACGGCCGCCTTCGAAAATCGGCAAGCGCAGGCCAGGCGCGACGCCGTAGGAAAAACTCTGTCCTGAGAACAGAAAATTGGCCAACTTATCGGCGCCGTTGCCGGTGAACGTCAGGGCGTTGAACCCGACGAAGGCGGTGAGATCGATCGTCGGATAGAACTGCGTCCTGGCGACCTTCACCATCCGCGCAGCCGAGTAGGCGCGATACAGTGCCGCGGCCAAATCTGGTCGGTGGACCAGCAATCCGCTCGAGAGGTGCTCAGGAACGGGTACCTGCTCAGGAATGGTTGCGGAAGGAGCCGTGAAGAGGTGTCGACCGTCGTCCGGTCCGGTGCCCATGAGGCGGGCGAGCAAATTACGCTGGATATCCAACTGATCGTGAACCGAGGCTTGGCGTTTGACTGCCGCTTCATAGTCGGCGATGGCTTGTTTCACAGCCAAGTCGTTATCTAATCCCAGTTTGGACCGAGTCTCCGCGAGAATCCGAAGACGGCGGCGTAGATCGACGATGGCGTGGACCAATTCCAATTGGCGATGAAGCGCATGGCCTCGGAAATAGGCGCGGGCGATGCCGGTGGTCAGCCGGAGTCGGACTTCAGCCCGTTCCGCTTCTTGAGCTGCCGCATGGCCGAGCGCCGCGTCGAGCGTCGCGCGATATTTACCCCAGAAGTCGAACTCGTACCGAAAGGTGAGAGGATTGATCATGCCGAGCAGGACGCGGGCTCCCGCGGCTTGAGGATTCAGCGCCGCGAAGACTCCGTGTTGCGAGATGCGCTCGTAGGTGAGGGACGCGTCCGCATCCAGGAAGGGAAGCAGGCGTGCGCCTTCCACACGCACCAGCCCTTGCGCCTCCCGCAAACGAGCCGAGGCCACCTTGAGCCCCGGATTGTCGCGCAGCGCCGTCTCAATCAGGCGGTTGAGCTCGGCGTTCCGGAATTGTTCCCACCACCGGTCGTCAGGCCATTTGTGTAACCGGTTGGTGACCTCCTCAAGGGTTTCCTGCAATTCGGGCGAGACCATATAGGTAGCCGGCGGATCCCCTTTCGGAATCCACCAACTGCATCCGGTCATCATGACGATGACCGACAGACACAAGCTCGAGACCCATGGGGAGACGATCGATCGTCCTTCGATCATGGTTGCTCCATCATTTCTTCCGCCTGCCGCTCGCGCACGGCTTCCGCCGGCTTCAGCACGGGCACGCGGCTGGAATGCGCGAACCAGACCAGCGCCGCCATCCCCAGACAGAGATAGCTCGACAGGAGGAACGCGTCATTCAAGGCGAGGATACCGGCCGCCTGTTTGATCGTCAGTTGCACCTGGCGTTGGATCATGTGGGGATCGAACCCGAGTGTCTCCAGTTTGGTCGTGAACTGACTGAGCGCGTCATACGAAGCGGAGATTCTCCCGCCGAAATGGTCGCTGAGTTGCAGTTGATGAAAGGGGAGACGGCGAAAGACGACGATCCCTTGCCAGGTGATCCCCATGGCGCCGGCCGCGATGCGAAGAATATTGGCCGTCTCCGCGGCGCGAAGCATTTGCTCACCCGAAAGGCCGTGCAACGTCAACACGGTCAACGGCGTGAAAAACGAGCCGAGGAAGACGCCCTCGAGCACCATCGGCCAAAAGATCTGATCGTACGAGTGGGGATCATCGAAGAGCCCGATCCAATAAAACGTGGCGGCGAATCCCAGGCCGTTCAAGCAAGCCAGCCATCGCACGTCCAGCTGTTTTGCGATTTCGTGCATCAGGGCGATCATCGGCAGACCCAAGAGAAGCATGGGGAGGAACACCAGACCGGCCAACTCCGCGGAATAGCCTAGCAACATCTGCAGTTGAACGACGAAGAGGGAAAGCAATCCTTGAATCGAAAGGAAACCCAGGCCGAGACAGAGCAAGCCGACCGAGAAATTCCGATGCGTGAATAACCGAAGATCCATCGCCGGGCGGCGTTCTCCGAGCTCCCAGACGATCCAGACCGGGACAGCCACGATGACGACGACCAACATGGCGCGTAAAAGCGGATCGTCGAACCAATCAAAGTCGTTTCCTCCGTTCAAAATCGTCTGAAGGCTACCGAAGATCACGAACAACAGGATGAATCCGACGAGGTCGAACGGCTCATGGCGAGCATTCTTTCTACGTCCGATATTCACCTGAATCATCAGTTTCGGATGACGCGGGAACAAGCCAAGCAGCGTGCCGTGGAGATGGTCCAGCGGGCACGGACTTATGTCG
>NZ_JBLYIG010000081.1:0-6858 GCF_049222245.1 Nitrospira sp. BLG_2
TTTCGGCAATGCCTTGCAACTCCGGCGCTACCTCATGGACAAACTCCACGAACCGTTCGACTTTCAGCAAAAAGAAATCATAGATGCCGGAGAAGGGCCTAGGCTCTCTGAACCAGAACGCCACAAATCCATCGAGCGACACATCACGTTCTTCGAGTCGACGACAAGATTCTACAAACATGTCTTCCACCTTTCCCCCCCAGTGAAGAATCTCATAAGGGAGATAGACGGAACGATAGACTTCCAAATCTTGGATACCTGCCGTGTCTTGGCTCCATTCTGCCCCCTCCGGCCGGGCTTTGCCCGCCAGTACGCGTGCATATCGATCATAGGCCTCGACAAGACTTTGCGTGACGGATGTCGCCTCCGGCTTTTCCGACACCGAGCATACCTCGAAATTAGGCACGGTCTGTTCGGCATTGCTCAGCCTATAGAACAGCGGCCCATAGTGGCGGGAGAATTCGCTGAATTCATCTACGATCAATTCGACCGGCTTCGTATCCACTTCTAAGGCAAGCCCCTTAAGGCTGCTCAGCCGTGGATGGGTTAGCACCTGATCGAGCATATCGAACAAGATGGAAGGAATGGGGACGGCATGGTTATCGATCCAGGCAGGAAGCGCATCATCGTCCATACCACCGCTGGGTCCTGAAGCGGAGGCACGGTGTGCTTCATGAATGGCCAGACCCGCCACGTGTATCTCAACCACACGATCCATGGGAAACTCGTTGAGAAATTCCTCGACAAATCGTGTCAGCGACATAACTCGATGCGCTCCGGAATATCGAAACACCGTCCAAAGATGCCCCACGTCCAAGACCAGCCCACAGGGAGTCTGTTCGCTGACGATCTGAAAAAATCTCGGGATAGACATCGTCCCTGCGACAAAGTACGTGAGTGGCGGCATTTCAAGTAACACCAACGGCGTACTCCCATTAGCCAAACGGCACTGTTGATCGAGTAAATATTGGATCAATCGTGTATTGTCAGCCACCACTTTCGCGCTTAATGGAGTATAGAGGGGAGGAAGATAGGTCCCGTAATGATAGCCGGCGAGATATTTTGTCGCACATTCATGATTCAGCCAGGCACTTTGCAAGATCATCAGTTGTTCGACAGACTCAGAAAGTTCTTGCCTAAACATCGTAGAATCGGGCATCTCCGGTTGAGTGACCCACAAGCCTTCACCATGATATGTCAGCAGACCGTCGCCAGCCTCTTTCTTAGTGCAGGCCAAGGCCATTGGTGTCGTTCGGAACACTTCAAGGTAATCAGGCGGCACTTGACGTTCTTGTAGGCTTCGCCGCAAGCTAACGAGGTCTGGAGCATGAACATCAACAGAAAGCCCAAGCCCATGCACTGGAATTGTCCCAAGCCGACGAATGAACTCTCTATGGTAATGCCCACTCGCCGTCATCGTTTCTCTCTTGCCCACGGTCAAAATGTGATCTTAGTGTATGCCGTCAAATCATTGAGTGACAAGGCTTTCAACCTCTCATGGTCCTCAGAAACCTTCTGCTATACTTGGCATACATTGCGGCCAAGAGGGGGGCAGATTCGTGAGGAAAAAGGACTTCGCTAAAGAATGTCGGACAAGGACGATCAACAGCCAAAAGCCCCAGATCACCAGACCATATTGGTTGGACACATGATGACACCCGGCGTAGTCCAGATTCCAGGTGATGTATCGGTCACCGAGGCGGCATCGCTCTTGGAACGCGAACGCATGCCCTGCCTCCTGGTCAAGGATACAGAGTCTCGATTCGGACTCATGACGCCGACCGATATTGTCAAAAAGGTGGTTGCGCAAGGCCTAGAGCCGGATGACATCGAAGTTCGAACCATCATGACACGACCGGTGCAATTTATCGAGTACGATCGGGCGATGGGCGACGCTTCGGCGCTCATGATGACTACCGGGACACCGATCCTCATCGTCACAAAACAAGATCAGCCGGTCGGCGTCCTCACCGCGAGAGACTTGATCCTTTCTCCAAAGCGATGCGCGGCAAACATCCCAGCCACTATGAGTATCATTGAGGGAGATGGTGTAGGAGATGAATATCGGGCCGTCATCTCACAACTCAGCCATGCCGGTGCCTCGGTGGAGTCTCTCGCGCTCTTGCCGGTGGGGACCAAAGTCATATTGAGTTTTTGCCTCTCTGAGATGATGGGTCCCTTGACTATTCGAGGAACCGTCTTGAATAACGCCGGAGTTGAACCGGTGTCCGGCACGATGACCGGTTCCCTCATGACGACACGACGGGATGTCGAGATACAATTCGTGGATCTCTCTCCGGCAGACCAGTCCAGAATCAAGGCTTGGGTATTGGCCAATCTCCCTAAATCTTTCGACCCTTCCTAGACCGCATCGGCTCAGAACCCACCGGATTTCGACAATCTTTGACCAATGTTGGATCCATTGGTACAATTTCCGTCTCATTCACCGTACGAGGACAACCATGACTACAACCGGAAGATCTCCGCAGACTCGGCCCCGTCCCGCCTTGTCACGAGATGAGATTCTGCATCGAATCAGTGCTCTTCTCGACAGCCGTGACGACGACCTGCATGCCGCTCTTATGACGGAACTCTTGACGGGACTGCTGAAACTACACGACGCGCATTTAGACCTCCTGGATGTAAAAATCGTGAATCGTGCCGTCAAAGAACTACGGCATGCATTCAGTGTCTTCCACGGATATCGCAATCGTCAGAAAGTCAGCATTTTCGGCTCGGCACGAACTCTTTCCGACGACCCAAATTACAAACTGGCTTCCGAGTTCGCCCAAGCTATCGTCCGCGAAGGATTTATGGTCATCACCGGAGGAGCGGATGGGATCATGCGGGCTGCTCAAGAGGGTGCCGGCCGCGAGAACAGCTTTGGGGTCAACATCATGCTTCCCTTTGAACAAGGGCCTAATTCCACGATCGCCGATGACCCGAAGCTCATCACCTTCAAATACTTTTTCACCCGCAAGTTGATGTTTCAAAAGGAAGCGAACGCCATCGCACTCTTCCCCGGGGGGTTCGGGACACACGACGAAGGCTTTGAAATCCTCACACTGGCCCAAACCGGCAAGAGTGATCCTCAACCGATCATCTGTCTTCAGGCTTCCGGCTGTGACTATTGGGACGATTGGTCGGCCTTTGTGACGAGGCAACTGCTGAAGCGGAAGCTGATCAATGAAGAAGACATGAGTCTCTTCACAATCGTTAATTCCGTAGAGGCCGCGGTAAACCATATCCTGAGATTCTACCGCCGCTACCATTCCATGCGTTTTGTAGGGCGGGAACTCGCGATGCGACTCAAACAAACCATTACACTCGAGCAACTCGAACAGCTCCGGGGCCGATTCACCGATCTCCTATCGGACGGCACGTTCGAACTTCGTGGACCGCTCGCGGAAGAATTGGATGAACCAGCCCTCCGCGATCTGCCTCGACTCGTCTTCAATTTTAACCGGCGTAGTACCGGCCGACTTCGCCAACTGATCAGTTATCTGAACGAGTTGTGAGTCATGCCTTAATGTAAGCATGGACGACGGATGACTTTTAGTCCCTGCCCTGGACATGCTATTCTCTCGAACTCTATGAAGAACGTATCCTTCGCACCCCCATTCCATGGTTCTCCTGACATTGTTCTGTACCATGCCGAATGTTCCGATGGGTTTGGAGCCGCCTGGGCACTGTGGAAAAAATTTCCGAATGCGAATTTTTTACCCGTCAAACACGGCCATCCCCCTCCTCCCAACCTCAAGGATCGTCGTGTTGTGATTGCAGACTTCAGCTACGCCCGTTCGATCCTGGAAGCCATGGCCTCCGAGACCAAGGAGCTCCTCGTTCTGGATCATCATATCACCGCCGAGCGGACCTTGGACGGCTTTTCATACGCGTACTTCGATCAATCAAAGTCCGGTGCCGTCCTAAGCTGGGAATGGGCCCACGGCACGGCGCCTCCATGGTTACTTCAGTATATCCAGGACAAGGATTTATGGACCTGGGCTTTGCCAGGAAGTCGCGAAATCAACGCGGCTTTGGCGTCCTACCCGTTTGACTTCAACGTATGGGATGGTTTTACTCAATCGACGCTCGAGCAGGAAGGTCGAGCTATTTTGCGCTACGAGCATGAACTCGTCGGAAAGCTGGCAGCGCAAGCTTCAATGGTGGAATTCCAGGGTGTCGTCGTTCCTGCAGTGCAAAGCTCAATCTTGACCAGCCAAATCGGCGAGCGTCTGTCGGCCCATCATCCCTTTTGCCTGATCTGGCATGACAGCGACGGCCGTCGCTATTTCAGCATGCGTTCGCGATCCGATGGTACGGACGTCGGTGGAATCGCTGCCTCATTCGGAGGCGGAGGCCATACCCATGCCGCCGGGTTTTCCGTTCCACTCGAAATCGACGGAACCCCTCTGGCCGATCCCAGACTGCCTCGTACGGTTACAGATCGCCGACGAATTTCATGATACCGGACTATCGTGATTCCACTCCAAGACGATAATCCTACTCAACGGACTCCCATCGTCACGGTCGTCCTCATCGGCATCTGCATCGCGGTGTTTCTCTATCAAGTGAACCTCCCTCAAGCGGCTGCCGAGCTCTTCGCATTTCAATACGGTGCCATCCCTGCCATTGTCTTCGGTCACGCTTCGCTTTCTGAGGAAGCCGTTATGGTGCCGGCATCCTTAACCCTGGTAACCAGCATGTTTCTTCACGGCGGGTGGATGCATCTACTCGGGAACATGCTCTACCTTTGGATTTTCGGCAATAACATAGAGGATGCGATGGGCCACATGAAGTTTATCGTCTTCTATGTCTTAACCGGTATCCTTGCCGCCTTGAGCCATGCCATAACCGATCCCTATTCCCAAATCCCGATGGTTGGGGCAAGCGGGGCCATTTCGGCCGTGCTCGGTGCCTATCTGCTGTTATTCCCACACGCTCACGTGCTGGTCTTGCTGCCGGCGATCGGAATGATTCGAGTAGCGGCCGGCATTGTCCTCGGCATGTGGTTTATCACGCAGCTGATCAGTGGAGGCATGAGCATGGGAGCCACTGGCGGTGGCGTCGCCTTTTTCGCTCCTCTCGGTGGATTCCTCGCGGGCATGGCACTGATCGGTCTCTTTAAGCGAAAAGAGGTACGATTTTTCTCACCGGGCCGGTCAACGTGGTCTTCATGAGAACGTGCCTCTCATAATCGGCAAGGCTGCTCACGCAGCATCCAACATCTCTCTGACCTTCCCGATCAATCCGGACTGGCGGTAGGGTTGCCGGAGGACAAACCGCTGGTTAATTCGATGATGTTGAATCGTTTCATCATCGTAACCTGAAACAAACAGTGTCTTCATCGTGGGGTGCTGTCTCAAGAGTCGGCGGGCAAGTTCACGCCCTTCGATTTCTGGCATTATTAAAGGACTCACGATGAGATGAACAATTCCATTGTATTGCTGTGTGAGCATAAGGGCCTCGACCGATGAGGCTGCCTCCAAGACTCTATAGCGATACCGCTGTAAGGTTGATAGTGCCAGCTTCCGTTCGATCTCATTCTCCTCCACAAGCAGAATCGTTTCACCGCCTTTAGCCAACATGGCTTTCGACATCGTTTCTTTCCGTACCTCCGGCGCCGGGACCACAGGGAAGGCGACTTGGACGATGGTCCCTTGTCCTGCCCGACTATCCACCTCCAGTGTTCCTCCGTTCTGCTTGACGATTCGGAAAACTGCGGTGAGACCAAGTCCGATGTTGGTCTCCTTGGTGGAAAATAAGGGCTCGAACATATGGGCTTGGGTATCCAGGTTCATGCCTGTTCCGGTATCACTGATTTGAATTAAAATCTGATGGGATGCCGACTCAATCGACAATGGCCGAACTGATTTGGAGACACCCTCGATCGTTTTGACTTCGATGGTAAGCCGACCTCCATTCGGCATGGCATCACGTGCATTGACGACCAGCTGATAAATGACCGTTTCCAATCCTTCACGATCCACCTCGGCGTAGGCCACCTGTTTGTCCAGCTGGATGGCTAGTTCGACGTGATCCGGTAAAAGGCTTGCGATCATACCGTGTACATCCGCTAACACAGCATGAACGGACAACGTGTTTCGAACGCGTGGACTATCAAGATTGAGGGCGATGAGCTGTGCCGTAAGCGTGGCAGCCTTTTCCCCTACCTTAAAAAGCTCGTCGGCCGATAATCTTAGGGGGTCATTTCGCTGCAGTCGCGATAACATGACTCCTGTTTGTTTCCCTACAACCGCAAACAACGTTCCGAATTCTCCGGCAATTCTCGCTGCAACTCGGCCGATGGCTTCCATCTTCTGTGCCTCGTGAAGTCGTCTCTCAAGACTTTGCCGCACAACCCGCACCTCGCAGAGATCGGTATTCGCCTTCGTTAGATTTTCTTTCAGTCCTTTAATTCGTGCTTCAAGTTGAGTTTTGGCTGTCTCCAATTCCTCCTTGGTCTTCTCCAGTTCCTCTACATCTTTCAATAGTGCTGCCTTTTTCTTCCTGTGCGACGGCCGTGCTTTCTAATGCGACCCCGTAGAACACGGCCATGACTAGAAGAACCGGGATTCCCAACAGCTGCCCTGTAACCAAGACCCCCGTGCGCAGAACCTCTTCATAGAGCACAACCGCGTACCCAACGCTCAGAAGCAAGGAGAGACCGAGCAGATGACTCAACCGTTTGACCGACGCCGCCACCAACATAAGCACAAAATAGGCGATATAGAGGTCCGAACGGGCGTTCCCCGAAAGATAGATAACGGCGGTCACTAGAAACGTATCGACGGTCACGAGTATGGCGTTGAACCACGCGGCCTCAACGAGAGCCCGAGGCAGCATCGCGATAACGAA